>CALYRQ010000148.1 GCA_945483375.1 uncultured Elusimicrobia bacterium | reverse complement strand
CGCGGCTGTTTACGGGGCGTTTAAGCCTCGTTCTTCCGGGATTTGCAGAAGCCGGGACCGGATTTTTAGAAGGGCTTGCATCGTTTTTTTTTTTTGATATTATGGGGAAAACATAAAAGGAGAATTGCCCTATGAAGAACGGTTTTACGCTTATAGAATTGTTGGTTGTCATTTTAATTATTGGTATTTTGACTGCTGTTGCGCTGCCTCAATATGAAAAAGCGGTATGGAAATCCCGCGCCGTACAATTACAGACGGCGGTAAAAAGTATTTCGTCCGCGCAGGAAGTGTATTTTCTGGCCAACGGGACCTACGCTGCCGAATATGCCCAACTGGACGTGGATTATAATAATTTGACGAAATTAAATACCCATTTGTCGACCTCTTCTTCTGATGCCGTGCGCGGGAATGACGACTTTTTGATTGTGCTTAACTTAGACAACTCGGGGCAGACGTTTAGTTTTACCAGCGGGATATTCCGCAAAGGTCCGTATGCCAGGAGCGGGTTTATGTTTTTGCATTATATGCCGAATGAAACCCCGCGGTTGGTGTGTGTGGAATATGAATCTCTGCCGGAAGGAAATTTTTGTCGTAAATTGTTTGGTTCTCCAAGCAGTTTTGCGGGGCCTTTGTATAGCTACCGTTATTACGATTTGCCGTAACAAGCCATTTTTGAAATTTTGTACTGCGGAATTATTTAGTCAGTATGCGGCACGCCATAACAGCCGCCAGTACCAATATAAGTCCCGCGGCGGCGGCCGCAAGTTCGGCTATTTTGGGGGAGGCCGGTACGGGCGTTTTGGGCAGTGCGTTTAAGCGGCGTTGGTAGACGGCCGGAGCCGCACAAAAGAAAAAGTAACCTATCGTTTTTACCGTCCAGCCGGCTGGCAGGAATACGCACACAAGGCCGCTGAGCCATACAAGCCCCCACAACCCTGCGGGCCATGCCGTAGGCCGGCGCATATATTCGCAGGTGCGGTTAATGATGGATACCAGGCTGAAAAACGTGAATGCTCCACCCAGCGTACGCAGGAACGGGCCGCCTGTTAACGGGGTTCCGTCCGCGCGTCTAAACCCGCGCAATACGGCGCGCCATTGTTGGTACAACCAGTAAAGCGTAAACGTTCCGCCGCTGGCAAGCGTTAACACCAGCTGCGTGCGCGCATTGATAAAATAAAAAGTATTTGTCAGACCGTGTTTTTTTAGCTCGGCTTTGCGTTTTTCCCGCGCCGCTTCGGACGTATAATCCCAATTTTTTACGCTCAGCGCATACGCCGCATACATTACGGCAAGCACGCCCAGCATTTCCAGTAAACGTTCCATAGGGTTATTATAAATTATTTTGTTCGGTGGTAAAAGGGTTGTGCGGTAAACCTTTTTTATAGCGCGCGGCTTTAAAAAATACTAAAATATAATATCTGCTGTAATTACGGCCCGCGTTTGGTGCGGGCGTTTTTGTGGAAATTTATTAGGAAGCATTTTATTATATGAACAATACCCGTCAAGACGTACGCAACGTGGCCATTATTGCCCACGTAGACCACGGCAAGACCACCATTGTGGATTCCCTTTTAAAATTTGCCGGAGAATTTAAAGTAAAAGAAGACCAGGCCCAAGACACCGTGTTGGACTCCAACCCCCTGGAGCGCGAACGCGGCATCACTATTTTGGCCAAGTGTACGTCTATCGGCTACAAAGGCCACACCATTAACATCGTCGACACCCCCGGCCACGCAGATTTCGGAAGCGAAGTCGAACGCGTGTTGCGCATGGTGGACGGCGCCATTTTGATGGTGGACGCGGTGGAAGGCCCCATGCCGCAAACCCGCTTTGTACTGCGTAAAGCGCTGGCGCTTGGCCTGCGTCCGATTGTGGTTATCAACAAAATGGACCGCGACCACGTGCGTCCCAGCGAAGTGGTGGACGAAGTATTCAATCTGTTTATGGAACTGGGCGCCACGGACGAACAACTGGATTTCCCGATTATTTACGCTTCCGGCCGCGCCGGCTGGGCGAGCCTTAAAATGGAAGAAAAGGGGAAAGACATCGCTCCTATTTTAGATACTATTTTGTCCCATGTCCCCGCACCGGAAGCGCGTCCCGACGCTCCCCTGCAAATGCAGGTGACCATGTTGGACTACAACAATTTTTTGGGCCACGTGGGTATCGGCCGCATTTTGGCGGGTAACATTAAAAAAGGTCAAACGGTAGCGTTAATGCACCACGACGGTTCCGTTACCCAGGCAAAAGCCGCTAAAATCGAACGCTTTTTGGGACTTGGCAAAGTGGAAGTGGAAAGCGCGGAAGCGGGGGACATCGTGTCCATCGCCGGTTTGGAAGGTGTGGATGTGGGCGATACCATTTGCCGCCCGGACGCACTGAACGCGCTGCCGCCGTTGTCCATTGACGCGCCGACCATGTCCATGGACTTTATGGTTAACGACAGTCCGTTCTCCGGCAAGGAAGGTAAATTCGTAACGAGCCGCCACTTAAAAAACCGCTTGGAAAAAGAAGCCCAAACCAACGTGGGTTTAAAAGTGGAACAGCTGGAAGGCGAAGGCAAATTTAAAGTGTACGGCCGCGGCGAACTGCATTTGACTATTTTAATTGAAAACATGCGCCGCGAAGGTTTTGAATTGGCCGTATCTTCCCCGGAAGTGATTTATAAAGAAGAAAACGGGCAAATCCTGGAACCTATGGAATACCTGATTTTGGATATTAAGTCCGAATATCAAGGCGCCGTGTTTACGTTGTTGGGCACGCGTGCGGCTAAACTGGAAAATATGGTTTCCGAAGGTGAAGACCGCCTGCGTTTGGAATACTTAATTCCGTCCCGCGCACTTATCGGGTTTAAAAACGAATTTTTAACCAACACCCGCGGCACGGGTATTATGCACCACAGTTTTCACGGGTATTATCCCAAAGTGAACCTGCCGGACTTGCGCCGCAACGGCGTGCTGATTGCCAAAGAGGACGGAGAAACCACGCCCTACGCCTTGTACGCGCTTGAAAACAACGGCGAACTGTTTTTAGGCCCGGGTGAAAAAGTATACGCCGGGCAGATTGTGGGGCAGAATTCGCGCGATAACGACCTGGTCGTCAACCCGTGTAAAGCCAAACATTTAAGCAACATGCGCAGTAAAGCGAGCGACGAGTCCTATGTTTTGACGCCGCCGCGGCAGATGAGCTTGGAACAATCCGTGGAATACATCGCGCCGGACGAACTGGCCGAAATTACGCCTTCGTCCATTCGCCTGCGCAAGAAAATCTTGTCGCACCTTTTGCGCAAACGCACGGAAAGGCCGGACGAGATCGGGTCCGTGCCCGTGCAGCGGGCGGCCGTCGTGCTCGGGTGCG
>CALYRQ010000147.1 GCA_945483375.1 uncultured Elusimicrobia bacterium | reverse complement strand
ATTCGCCGCCTCGTTTGAAGAATTGGACCGCACGTTTATTTACGGGCTGTCCTCTTTAAAAGATTCCTGCCGCAACGCGCCTACGCTTAAAGACCGCGTGGCGTGCGAAAGCGAAATCACCCAAAAATTTAAAAAAGTGTTCACCGCCGCCATGCACCACCCGGAATTAAAAAACGACGCGCACTTTTTAAAACTCCAGCAAAACATCATCCAAGCGGAAGGCAAAGTGCAGCGCGCCAAGAAAAAATACAACAGCGCCGCGCGCGATTTTAACACGATTGCGTCCATTATTCCACTGAACCTGATTGCCCAAATGTTTGAATTTGAGCCGTACGAATACTTTGATTTCGACCCGAGTTTGAACGAAGTAATGAAATAATACCTTACTTTTTGCGTCGGCAAAAAGTAACAAAAAAGATTTTCTATTCTTTTTCTAGCATTAGAAAAAGAAACAAAAAGACTGCCCGCCCGGGTCCTATAAAAAGCAGTCCGAAACGAGGCGTTTTACAACTCGCTCCGCTCAAACAAATAAAACGCCTTTTCCGTTTCGGACGCTTTTTATAAACAGGACGAAGGGCGGGTAAAAGACAATACAGCAGATTTTTAAACAGGTTAAGGCCTGCATAAACGACAACATAAAGGGTGGAGTACAAAACGGGACAAAAGAACAGCACTCAGCAGTGTGTATAAAAAGTATTGTAAAATAAGGTAAATATATCGGAGAATCCGTATGAAAGAAAAAACAATTTGCATTGTTACGCCGACCGACCGCACTTATTACAGAGCGATTCCGCTGGCAAAGGAATTTTTAGACAAAGAACACAACGTCATCAACGTATCCGGTACGCTGCCGGACGGCACGCTGGAGCAAATCGAAGTTACGGCAAAAACCGTCAAAACGTTAAAAAACGGAAAAACCGACGGCCTTTTGGAAGTCGTCGATTTGACCGATAACTCCGTCACGTTCAGCGAACTGTACCAGGACGGGAAATTAATGGACGTCACCCAGCATTCCGCCGTCAAACATACGGGTTCGTCCACACCCGCCGTACAAAAAGAAATTCCGCTCTATCCCGGCACCGTGGTAAAAAGCGGCAAAGGCAGCCGTTCCTTTTACGTGCAGGGGCAGGAAGTGGCCGAAGAAACGGTATCTCCCAACGGAACGATTGTGGAACTTTTGGGTAATATCCCCGACGGAGAGGTAAAAGAATTCGGCGAAAACGGCCAGGTAATTTTAGAAGCCGTCTACCGGGACAATAAACTAAACGGCGAAATGGTGCGCTACAAAGAAACGGGCGAAATTTTATCCCGCGAAACGTACGAAGACGGCGTTTTGCACGGCGCAGCGTATTATTACCAATATCAAACGGCCGGGAAAGCGTGGTCGGAATGCGTATACCAGCACGCCCTGCTTCACGGCCCGCGCAAAGTGTATTATCCGTCGGGCACATTAAAAGCGGAAGAAAATTTCTGCCATGGCAAATTACGGGGAGAACGCCTCACCTATTACAAAAACGGCAACACCGAAACCAAAGAAAATTATCTGGACGGAAAGCTGACCGGCGAACGCACGCTGTACTTCCCCGAAGGAGGCCTGTGGTACCGGGAAAATTACAAGGCCGGACGCTTGGACGGAGATCGCACCGCCTACTTTGCAGACGGCACCGTACGCTTGGAAGAATTTTATGTAGACGGCCTGCGCGAGGGACTGCGCAAAGTATATTCTTCTGCCGGAGAACTGCTCACCAGCGAAGAATACCACTGGGACGCCCTGGTGCACAACACAGAAAGGAAAAGCAAATGAAAATAACGCGTTTTTGCCCCGCCAAAGTAAATTTATTTTTGGAAGTTTGCGGCAAACGGCCCGACGGCTATCACGAGCTGGCTACGTTGTTTGCCAAAATTAACTTCGGCGATACGCTCACCGTCGACGCCGAAGAAGCCCCCCAGACCGAAATTACGCTTACGTTAACGGGCCCCGTGGGCGATATGCTAAAAGCGGACGAAACCAATTTGGCCTGCCGCGCCGCGCGCGCGTTTCTGGAATATTTTAAATTGTCCGCGCGGATTCACATGACGCTCGACAAACACACCCCCACAGGAGCGGGACTGGGCGGAGGCTCCTCGGACGCGGCGGGCGTTATGCTGGCGCTCTGCGAAATCTTTAACAAAGACAAAAACGAACTTCTCCCCGCCGCCGCGCGCCTGGGTGCGGACGTCCCGCTTTTTATGTACGAAGACACCTTCTTAAAAGGCGAAGGGATCGGCGAAAAACTAACCCCCGTTCCCGCCCCCGGCCCGCTGCCGTGGCTGGTGCTGGCTTACCCTAACACGGTGGTGCCCACCAAGGGGGTTTTTGCCCGGTTAAAATTACCGAATCAACAAACAGTCTTGACAAACCGCTCTAATTTAGATAAATTAATAACAGACCTAAGATGTGCCAGTTCGCTGGCCGGGTGGAAACATTTGTTATTCAACCGGCTGGAGGAGTGCGTTGTTCCTTTTACAAACTCTGTACGAAATGTGCTGCTCGATTTGAGAAAAACAAATACAGATGCAGTTTTAATGTCTGGTTCCGGCTCCACGGTTTTTGCTTTAGTTGAAACTGAAAAGGATGCAAAAAATTTGGTACGTAAATTACAAAATCAGGAACGGACTGTTTTCTTTACGACATTTCATAGGAGTTTAACGAATGAAAATTACGGAAATAAGGATACATCTTATGGGAGAGGATCGCCTGAAGGCGTTTGCCAGCGTGACGTTTGACGATTCTTTCGTTGTAAGAAATATGAAAGTAGTAGAAGGGACCAAAGGCGTGTTTTTGTGTATGCCTTCCCGCAAATTACCTGATGGAACCCACAAAGATATGGTTCATCCCATCAATCAGGACTTTCGGGAATACTTGGAAGCCAACGTTTTACAAGCATACGAACAGGAACTAAAAAATAATCCAACTGGTGTAACACAAAACGCTAATTCTCACTACGATGACATGAATGCGCCGGAAGGCGAAAGTGAAGTAAAATAAAGGGTTCAAGAGAAGTAAAAAAGGATTCAGCACAGAATTTTCCGTTATTCATCCCGCTAAGCTGTGATGAAACAATTTACTTCCGGATGGTGAAATGGTATCACTACTGGTTTTGGTCCAGTCATTCTAGGTTCGAGTCCTAGTCCGGAAACCATACAAATACAGCCAAATTAAAGTTTGGCTGTATTTTTTTGGCCGGACAGCGGCATAAACTGCTTTATGCCGCGTTAGGACGAGAAAGCCGGAGCCTTATACAAGTTTGAGTGCGAGCCGATCCGGCGAACACGAAAGGCGAGTATGGCGAGGCGGGGCCGCGAGCGCCGAGGGTCAACGAGGC
>CALYRQ010000146.1 GCA_945483375.1 uncultured Elusimicrobia bacterium | reverse complement strand
GCCGGGGTTTAGTAATAGACGGTGCTTATCAATTAGATGGGAACAACTCAAGGGGATATCCGCCTGTCTGCAAGACCGAGCCGCCCCGCCCTAGTTGCCCGTCCGGCGAGGACCCGCACTCTTTTGACTAATAGAGCCACATTATTTTAGGAATGCCGCAAAGCTATGTTCTACTTTTTGTTCCGACAAAAAGTAAAAACAATCCTCCGACGTAGCCGGGGTTTCTTTAGACAACAAAAAAGAGGAGCAGTGTTTTTCTGCTCCTCTTAATATCAAACTGATTGTTTTATAACACCAAGGTGTCTTCCATGTCCGGCCCGGTGGAAATGACGGCAATATCCGGGTGCGGATACACTTCGGCGGACAATTTGCGCAAATCATCCAAAAACGCTTTGGCTTCGGGCGTGAAATCTTCATACTTTTTCACGCGGTCGTTGCCGGGAAACATATCAATATGCGTAATGGCGATTTTGGTGCAGTTGTTAATCATAATGGCGCGGGAAGCGGAGCGTTTTTCGAACGCGCCGATACGGCGCAAGCGTTTGCTGACGCTGCCGATTTCGTGCCCTTTGGTATGATAAATTTCAAGCTCTTTTTCGTCGGTCATTTCGTGCTCCAGCGGACCGGGGCCAACGCGGGTGATATATGGCTTAAACACCACGTACACGTCGCGCACGCTCTTGGGGCCGAGGCCGGCCTCGCCCAAAAACGTGCTGGCCGTAGTATCGCGCGAGGTAACGAACGGATATTCGCCGTGCATCAAAGAAAGTTTAATGCCCTGCGTACCTTCCAACAGGATTTGGCCGCCGTTATCCAAACTTTTGTTCAAAAGTTCGGGCACTTCCCGGATAAAATCTTTAAGCAGCGGTTCGTCTTTGGCGAACTTAATGTCGCGCCGTTCGATACGGTCGCGCACCGCCTGGCCCAGGCCGGTGCCCACACTGCCGATGTGCTTCATAAAGTGCGCGGCGTTTTTTTCGGCGGCGGTTTGTTCGTCGGAAATCAGCACGGCGTACGGGTCGATAATCAAGCGGTCGCGCGTGCCGGTAAAATTCACTTCGTCCAGCAGCCATTCGGTTTTGGTGTACGCCCCCGCCCCGAGCACCAGTTTGGTTTTGGGGTTTAAAAACCCGGACGGAATGTTTTTAAGCGTGTAGGATTTGCCGTCTTTTACCACGGTGTGCCCCGCGTTGGGGCCGCCCACGCGCACGCAATAGTCGTACGAACCTTTGTAGGACAGGTACGCGGAAATCTTGCCTTTGCCTTCGTCGCCGGCTTGGCCGCCGCAAACAATATCAATCATATTTTCCCTCCGCCAACTCCGCCGCCAAACCGAGGTAATTCTCTGGCGTCAGCGCAGTCAGCTTTTGTTTTGTTAAATCGTCCGTATCCAGCCCGGCGATAAACTCCCGCAAGGACGCAAGCGTCAGCGAACGCCCACGGGTGAAATCGCGCAGTTTTTCGTACGGTTTCTCCGCTCCCGCCGCGCGCAAAACGGTTTGCACCGCTTCGGCCAGCACTTCGGGGTGGAGGTTTAATTCTTCGCGCGCAAACGCGCGGTCAAACGAAATTTTAGAGAGGCCCTTCAAAACGGATAAATACGCCGTTAACGCATAGCCAAACGCTACACCCATATTGCGCAGGACAGTAGAGTCCGACAAATCCCGCTGCAAGCGCGACACGGGGAGTTTGCGCGAAAACAGTTCAAACAGCGCGTCCGCCAGCTGCAAATTACCTTCGGCGTTTTCAAAATCGATGGGATTAACTTTTTGCGGCATGGTGGACGAACCCACCTCGCCCGCCGCGGTCTTCTGCCGCACGAGCCCGCCGGAAATATACCGCCACATATCCTGACAGAAATCCAGCAAAATCACGTTGGAGCGGCGGATATTGTCGAAAATTTCGGCATAGGAATCGCGGTTGTCCACCTGCGTGGAAAGCGGGCTTAAGAAAATTTTAATCTTGCGGCCTTGGTTGAGTTTGGCCACAAATTTTTGCGCCGCGCGAGGCCAGTTAATTTTGGGAAAAGCTACCGTATGCGCGTTGTAATTGCCCACCGCGCCGCCGAATTTGCAGGAAACTTCGCGCGTTTTTAACTGCTTGATTTGGCGGTTTAACCGCTCGGCAAACACGCGGATTTCTTTACCGAACGTCGTCGGCACCGCAGGCTGGCCATGCGTGCGCGCCAACAGTACGGAATACGCTTCTTTGCGCGCCAGTTTGACAAGTTCTTTATAAATGTTTTCCAGCGCGGGAAGCAGGGCTTTTTCAAGCCCGTCCGACAGAAGCATGGCGTACGCCGCGCTGTTGATATCCTCGCTCGTCAGCGCGAAATGGAACCATTCCAAACGGTCCGCCAGCGTGGTTTTGGCCAGGCGGAGTTTTAAAAAGTATTCCACGGCTTTCACGTCGTGTTTGGTGGCGGGGATATTTTTATAGCCCTCAAATTCAATCGTGCGCAAAACGGATAAATCGGTTTCGGACAAATTGCAAACGTTCGCCAGTAACTTTTTTTCGGTTTCGGTTAACGGGTTTAAACGCGGGAGTTTTAAGGAAGAAAGCGTTTCCAGCCACGCGCACTCGGCGCGCAAACGGGATGCGGAAAAAGCGGCTTCGCCCATATACCTTCTGAGCGCGCCCAGTCTGCCGCCGTAGCGGCCGTCCAACGGGCACAACGCCGATTTTTCCATAGATATATTTTAGCAAATTTATCTGTATAACGCCGGAATTAAGGCAGACGGTAATAACGCGAACAAAAAATTATCGTATTTTCAAAGTGTATAGGCTTTGCAATAAGAGCCGTACGAACATCCGGTCATAGGCGCGCCCAAGGACAAATTTTTGCACACTTGATGAAGATTGGGGTCATCTTTATATACACGGCACTGCCGGCGGCCGCCAGATCCACTATTTTGCAAATATACAACATATCCTAAATTCCAACGTGAAGAAGTAATATTAAGCGCCATTGTACTAGGACCAGAAGATCCGATATCGGGAAAAACGGAAAAGTTTTCACTCTCCGGGACTTCCACATCCAACGCGCTTAAATCAGAGGTATACGAACCATTGGCCATATAATAAATTTCTTCTGCCTTAGCTAATGCTTCGCCCGCGGTTTGCAACTCTACCATTCGGCTCTTCAGTACTGCTTTCGTATATTGGGGAAGCGCAACGGAAGCCAAAATACCGATGATTAAAACAACGACCAGCAATTCGATAAGCGTAAATCCACTTTTGGATCCCAAAACCAGAATAACGGCTTTTGTGCACATAAAATATATTCCCCCTTTATCTATCGTGTTGGGCGACGATCCGTTTCAATGCGTCCTTCCGTAGAGTGTTTGTACGAAATCCGTCGCTACGCAACT
>CALYRQ010000145.1 GCA_945483375.1 uncultured Elusimicrobia bacterium | reverse complement strand
GTCCGCACGCGCATAGCCTACGGCAATCCCTTTGAACAAAGGCGAATACGTCCCGCTGGTGAGTACCCCTATTTCTTCCGCGCCGGAATATACTTTACATTCCGCGCGGGGCACGCCCGGCGATTTTAAAACAAAGGCCGTCAGTTTTTGTTTAAGCCCCTGTTCTTTCTGCGCCGCCAGTGCGTCTTTCCCTACAAAATTTTCTTTGGCGAGCTTTACCACCCACCCGCAATTTGCTTCGTACGGCGTGCGGGTTTGGTCCGCGTCCGCCCCGTTGAGCAGATACCCGGCTTCCAGACGCAGTACGTCGCGCGCGCCGAGGCCGCAAGGTTTTACGCCCAGCGGCAAAAGAGCGTCCCACAGGTCGCCGATTTTTTCGGCGGGCAACATAATTTCCACGCCGTCTTCCCCGGTGTATCCCGTGCGGGTGACGTACCCTTTCGCGCCAAACAGCTCTATTTCTTTTATATGAAAGCGGGGCAAATCCACCACGTCCGAAATTAGATTAGAAACTTTTTCCAAGGCCAGCGGTCCCTGTACGGCAATCATGCCCCAGGAGGCGCTTTCGTTGCGCACGGACACGTCAAACTTAGCGGCCTGTTTTTGGAACCAGGCAAAATCTTCGCTAATGCAAGCGGCGTTAACGACAACCAGAAATTTTTCCGGCGTTAAACAAAATGAAATAGCGTCGTCGATAATGGTGCCTTTTTCGGTCAATATGTGGGAATACGTCCCGGCCGCGGGCGCGTTTTTAATGTTATTGCAGTTAATGTACTGCAAAAAAGGCCAGGCGTCTTTACCTTCCACAAAAATCTGTCCCATGTGGGAAACGTCAAACATTCCGGCGCCCTCGCGCACGGCTTTATGTTCGGCAATAATGCCGTCAAACTGCACGGGCAAAAGCCAGCCGTGGAAGTCCACCATTTTACCGCCGGCGCTCTCGCAACGGGAAGCAAGCGGCGTTTTTTTAAGTTCAGTGTGGGTCATAGCCCCTCCAAAAAGTATATGTTCATTGTATAAAATAATAGCCGAAAAAAGCGGGAAAATGCTAAACTGACAATAGATTATTTACGGGAGATTTTTTCCGGGCCGCGCAAGGCCCGCTAACCATTTAAACTGTTTTTGGAATCGCGGCGGATTTACCGCCGCATAAGCAGAGTTCAAAAACAGTCGTTTGAGGCGCAAGAGAAACGGCCTAATTACCCGGTTCTTTTGCGCCGAACGTTTATCGTCTTTTGACGGTAAACTACGGCTGTTTATTCGGGCGTTACTCTGCTTAGCCCGGGTTTGCGGCCGTTTTTTATGCGCAAATTCCGGGCTCGGGCAACTATTAGGAGCAACCCATGAAAAAGGGATTTACGCTGATTGAATTGTTAGTAGTCGTATTAATTATCGGGATTTTGGCGGCCGTCGCACTGCCGCAGTACCAGGTGGCGGTGGCAAAAAGCCGCTTGGGAGGAGTAATGAGTCAAGTAAAAACCATGAAACAAGTCGCCGAAGCCTACTATATGGCCAACGGAGCTTATCCCAACGACACGATGGACGGATTGGATATTTCGATCCCGGATTGCGAATCGATTGGTGCGGGCATTTGCAAAAAGGGAAATTATGTATTTGATTTGTTCAGTCACGGCCTCCAGGCGGAATGGATGGACGTAGCGGGATATACCGTTAACGGAGATAAGCTGGTAAACAGTTATCACCTGTTTTTGGATAATTCCGACAAACCGGGCGTGATTTACTGCGGAGCGCCTACAGAAAATGAAACTGCACAAAAAGTGTGCAAAAGTCTAGGCGGACGCGCGGCGGGAACGGGCAAGTGTACGGTTTCCGGTTATTTAAACGGTCCCGCCTGCAACCTGTACGAACTGCCCTAGCCCGCTGTGCGGGAATTGCTATAATATAATTATGGCAGATACGCAGAGCGTCGTAAGCGACGTAAAACTTTTTATCGAACGGTTAAAAAAAGAACTCCCCGAAGTGTTCGGCGGCGCAGACGCGCAGACCGGAACCGAAGGGACTCCCGCCGCGGGCGAAAACAAGGTGCTCTATAACGGGGATCTGAAAGAAGCCCGCATGTACCTTACGCCGGACCAGGAAGAAGGCGTGGCGTTTGACGGAACCGTTTTTCATATTTATTTAAAAGAAAAAACGTCCGATCCGTCCGCCCTGGTTACTGCGTGGCTGAGAAACAAAGCCAATGAAACGCTGAAAGCCAAAACGAAAGAATGGGCGGATAAAATCGGCGTGGAATTTAATAATATCGTCATCAAAGACCAGCGCACTTGCTGGGCCAGTTGCTCGGGCAAAAAGAACATCAATTATTCGTACCGTATCGTAAAAATGCCGCTTGCCGTGCAGGATTATTTGATGGTGCACGAACTCTGCCACTTGGTGCACATGAACCACGGGCGGGAATACTGGGCGCTGGTGGCGCAATTCTGCCCCGACTATAAACTCCACCGCCGGTGGCTCAACGAAAACAAGGGCTCCATTTTCGCCGAAGTGGAACTGACGTATAAAGAAGAACCGCAGGAAGAAGCCGTCTAAGTATATTTATCTCTCTTATCAATAAAATCCCCTGCAACAGCAAAAAACCGCCGGTGCGAATTTCCGGCGGTTCGTTTTCGTATAGGAGACTGCTCTCTGCGCACCTTTGGCTCTAAAGCGGCAGAGTTACTGCTAAAGTTAAGCACGGAATACGGACAAATAATCTTCCGAAATCTGACCGAACAAAGAAACAGGCAAATGACTGGGAACACTGTTAAATAAGGCCACTACCTTGCCTTTCCAAATCAGCGGTTCGCCTTTTTCAAGTTGGGGACGCTGCCCCATTAATCTTGCCTTGCGTGTCAAAACACCCCTGCCTACTAAAAAGGATTGCAATTTCGTTCCGAAATCCGAACCGTATATATCCTGCAGTGTATTTCCCTGCGGAACATAGGCAACGTCCAGTCCGCGCACTCCTTTTGTTAAGGAACCAGACACTCGTACATAAGCAATACCGCCGTTTACTGACACGGCGCCCGCCTTACCGCTGCCCGTCTGGCCGTTAGACAAAGAAACCCGTACCTGTACCAGTTCAAAATCTTTATATTTAACGCATTCCGAGAGCGTTGCCACGCGCAAATCCTTCAATAAAACGCCGACACATTTTTTTTGTTTCATTTCCGTTTTAACGATTACATTGCGAAACCCGGGGCGGCGCCGGTGAACATAATCGGACAGCCAAAAATCTTTTTTATATTCAAACGTTAAATCAACGCGCGCAGATCGCGCGAACTGCGCAGCACCTACTTCCCGCTCCACTTGGTTATAGAGGGTTGTTTCCGCAAAAGAGGGAACGGCAAAAACAAACAACATATACAGTACCACAACTACATAACTTTTTTTCATTTTTTCTCCTTAGATATTACTTGGAT
>CALYRQ010000144.1 GCA_945483375.1 uncultured Elusimicrobia bacterium | reverse complement strand
TTTTATTTGTAAAGGAGCGCCCGAAATTCCGCAGTTTGGTTGAGGCCTTTAAACATCCAGCCTTTTTGGTCTTCGTCAAACAGCGATTCGATGTTGCGGAAGTTTAGCCGCAGGGCTTTGTCTACGTTTTGGTAGGCGTTTTTGCGGTCTTTTTTGCTTAACCAATACACGCCGGCCAGGTTGATGTAGGGGGTGGGGGCGGCGGAGTCCAGCTTGATGGCGGTTTCCAAATCCGCCTTGGCTCCGGCCCAGTCTTTGAGGTGTATCTTGGCAAATCCGCGGTTATTGTAGGGAATGGCCCACTTGGGGTTGAGTTCAATGGCTTTGGCGTAATCTTCGGCGGCTTTTTTAAACTGGCCCATTTCTTCGTACGTCAGCCCCCGGCGGTTGTAGTAGGCGGCTTCGGGCTGGAGTTCAATCAGTTTGGTAAAATCTTCCAGCGCGGCGGGGTAGTCCGCCATGTCTTTAAACGCGCCGGCGCGGTAACGGTAGGCCTGGGCGTAGGTTTCGTCGCGGTGGATGGCTTTGCTGTAGGCGGAAACGGCTTCGTCCGCACGGCCTTGGCCGGAAAATACGCGGCCTTGCCAATAATGTACGTCCGCGCCGTCCTCCCCGTGTTTAACGGCCGTATCCAGCAGGCGCTGGGCGTCCGTATAGCGGTAGGATTTTACGTAAACCGGGGCGATTTCAAGCGCCAGCGCGGCGGTGGTGCGCTGCTTACCGAGGTACTTTTTGTAGTCGGCGATGGCGGCGTCATACTTATTTAAAGCGGCGTTGGCGCGTGCGCGCACCAAATAAAAATTGCGGTAGGCGGGTTTGAGCGAAATGGCGCGCGTCAAGTCCGACACGGCCTGCGCGTTGCGCCCCATATCCATATAAACAAGGGCGCGCGCGTAATAGCGGAACGGGTCTTTCGGGCGGAGTTCGATGGTGCGGGTGTAATCGTCCACCGCTTGTTTGTTGCGGCCCAAGCTGCGGTAAGCGTCGCCCCGGTAGTGGAACGCGTCCGCCATTTTGGGGGCTTTGTTCACCACGCGGGTAAGCAGCTTGATTTGGGTGGCCGGATCGGGCTCCGTTTTAGCCTGGGCAAACAGCTGGGCGGCCGTTTGCGCGGAAGCGTACGGCATACACAGAAAGAAAAATAAGAAAATGGCCAATGTTCGCATATATTTATTAAACTATTATTTCATCCAAAATACAAAAAGAAAATTTGCCGCAAGCCCCACCGCTGCCGCCGCATATATCAGCAACAGCAGTAGCGTGGAAAACAGGCGCAGGTTCAAAAATACGGCCCCGGCCAGGGTGGCTTTGCCCGCAAACAGTTTGCCGAATTTTACTGTCGTTCCCGACAGTTTGACTATTTTTGCAATTAATACCGACCGCAGCGCGAGCGTCACCGCCCCCAAAACCGCGGCCGCCAGCCAGCGCGGAAAACATTTTAATTCGCTTTTTCCCATTTGGCGGAACACTTCCCGCACGCTTCCGGATACAAGCACTTTGGCTTGGTCTTTGGCGAGGCCTTCGTTCATGTCTTGAATATGCGAGGCGATGTTTTCTTTGACGAGGTCAATGGATGCGTCAATAAAATCCTCCCACGCCGCGCAGGCCGTTCGCACCGCAAACGCGCACGCCGCCAGCATGGAGTAGGCGAACGCCGCCATACTGTAAACTGCAAACAGAAGCCCCGCCAAAGCAAAATCCAGCGGGCCGGGCAGGTGAAGGGGTTTTAATAACAAAGAGTAGGAAACATAGGCCGCCAGTAAAAATAAGCCTATTCCCTCTAACAGATGCGGCAGAAATACTTTTTGCAGGACGGACGCAAAGCCCAACATGCCTTGCGTGAACAAGTTGTTCTTTTGAGAAGCGGAAAGCGGGACGGAATCAGTCTTCATGGCAGCCGCAGTGCCCGCAGCATCCGTTGCAGACATGCGCGGCGGATTTACCCACGGAGGGGATTCTGTCGGACACTTTTACCACTTTTTTTAATTTTTTATCGTACACATACGTGCCGGTGTTGTTGTTTGTCATAAATTAATTATAGCAGTTTCGGGCAGACTTATCGGGCCGGAAAATGATATAATAAATACCGAAGTAAAAAGAATTATTTTAACGTTTGAAAAAAATATTTGAAAAGAAAAAATAAAAATGTTAAAATAATTAGGTAGTCGATAATCCGCTAAAAACAATTTATTGCGCCCATAGCTCAATGGATAGAGTGTCAGCCTGCGGAGCTGAAGATACAAGTTCGATTCCTGTTGGGCGCACGTCTTAAAATATACCCGTTCTCCGTCGAGAGCGGGTTTTTTCTTATACTCCCTCGTCGACACTTTTTGAGCAAAATGAGCAAAATTACGCAAATCTTGTATATTGTTAGTGGACCCTGTATGGTACACCGTAACGCTCGCTAGTTCTTATTATTCCTCGTCGGTGAAATTGCGAATATACTGTTAAAAATAATTGCTACCCACCGCAAACCCCAAAGTTCCGTTAAATTCCCTTATACTATAATTTCTTGTTCTCGTCGGGGCAAGTAGATAAGTAATAAAAAATCTTGCGGAAACTATAAATATACTGGGCACAGTTTGGACACTATAACTGCGTGGTTTTTTCGGTTACTGGTTTGCGATTTCTTGTGCGTTTACTGTGCCCTGTGCGCTTTTTGGGCACAGTATAATTCTCACTAATTTCAATTTGTTTATCCATAACTATAATTAGATTTATAAAAAATGTTAAGATGAAAATAGACAGAACAAAAGGAGCCTTTATGCAAGAAGGAATTGGAACGTCACCAGAAAATTTGAAACAAGCACTGATATTGATTTTAGAAAGAAGAAGAATCAGTCTGGATTTATTAAAAGCCCATTTTTGCTCTGCTGCGCGAGCAACAAATATGCTCTGTGTATTGGAGGCCAATCATTTCATTACCAAGCCATTTGGTTCTAACAGATGGGAAATCCATTATGATAGGATAAAAAAATATTTAGAGAACCCTATTAGCATATCTTCTGAATCTTCTAGTGGTATAACATTACCAACTACAATAAAAAATGGTGGATTGAAAGATGTCTTAAAAGGATTTTACTTAGCGAATCAAAATTTTAATATTGCCAATATACTTACAACCGATTTAACTTTATCGGAAATTGATAGCAGTTTGGAACTGATTGAACAGTCGAAGTTGGATATTGAACGAAAGAGACATAAATTAGAAGATCTGACTCAACAACAACTCTCTTTAGAAAATAAAAGGGCAAAATTAGAAGAAACATTGGAACAATATGAGCCCAAAATCAAGGAATTAAATGAATCCATTTCTAGAGAGGATTATAGTTCTCTTATAGTTATGGTTATTGTATTTATTGGGATTATTTTATCAGGTTGCGTGTGGGCACATTCTAATAAGATTTCGCTCCACTTAATATTATTGGGTGCAATACCAGTCACCGCAATTG
>CALYRQ010000143.1 GCA_945483375.1 uncultured Elusimicrobia bacterium | reverse complement strand
TTACATTACCTTCCGCACCGGCGCGGCGATTTTTACGTCGTTTTTCTTAACGCTTTTAATCGGTCCGCGCGTGGTGGCCAAACTGCGTTCCTACAAAATCCAGCAGATTGAGCGCGAATACGGCCCGGCGTCGCACCTGTCCAAAAACGGCACGCCGACGATGGGCGGCATTTTGATTTTCGTCAGCCTGATTGCAAGCGTGCTTTTGTGGGCGCGGCTGGACAGCAATTTTATTTGGCTTCTCGTATTTACCACGGTTACGCTCGGTATTGCCGGGGTGATGGACGACTATACAAAACTGGTTAAAAAGAACCCGGAAGGCATGAAATCTTCCATTAAACTGGCCATTCAGCTTTTTACCGCGATTGTGGTGGTGGGTTATTTGGCGTTAAATCCGCCGAATGCGGAGTATTCCACCTCGCTTATCATTCCATACATGAGCAAAATGTTTATTGATTTATCGGTCTTCTATTTCGCTTTTGCCATGCTGGTGATTGTGGGTTCCTCCAACGCCACCAATTTGACGGACGGTCTGGACGGACTCGCCAGCGGATGTATGGTGTTTACGGCGGCTACGTACGCTATTTTTGCCTACCTGGCGGGGAACGTAAACTTTGCCGATTATCTGCGCATTATTTACGTGCCCGGCGCGGGGGAAATCACCGTGTTTATGGGCGCGCTTATCGGCGCGTGTTTGGGTTTCCTGTGGTTTAACGCCTATCCCGCCCAGGTGTTTATGGGGGATACAAGCTCGCTGTTTTTGGGGGGCGTCATTGGCGTGGCCGCGCTTTGCGTTAAGCAGGAGCTTTTGCTTCCGATTGCGGGCGGAATCTTTGTGCTTGAAACGGTTTCCGTCATGCTTCAGATGGGGTATTTTAACCTCACCCATGGCGAACGCTTATTTAAAATGGCGCCCATACACCACCATTTTGAATTGCTGGGCGTGCCGGAACCGAAGGTAATCGTGCGGTTTTGGATTACGGGCGCGATGCTGACGCTCCTGGCGCTTGCGTCCTTAAAAATCAGATAAATATGGTTACTTTATTTAACAAATCCCCTAAACGCCGAAACACGTTTATCAAAAAAAACGCTCCTTCTTACTTTCGGGAAGCGGGGAGCAGCCGCGTCAAAAAAGAAAGTTCCGGTCCGTTAAAACTGGATAGACGCATCGCGTTTATCGGGTTTGCGTTTATGCTCGTCGGGCTGATTTTTACGTATTCTTCCAGCGCGTTTGATTCTTCGGCTTTTTTCAAACGCCAGCTGGTGTTTGATTTAATGGGGCTGGCGGCGGCATTGTTTTTGTCGCAGACGTACGACAAACTGCAAAAACTTAAAATCTTCCGCCCGATGAATCTGATATACGCCACCTGGGTACTGCTGATTATCGTGCTGTTTACGCGTCAGCAGGCTAACGTACACCGTTGGATTGACTTCGGTTTTTTTAAATTGCAGCCGTCCGAAATCGCCAAAGTGACGTTGGTTATTTTTACGGCGGATTATTTGGATAAAGTGTCGGGCAGGCTGGCCAAAAACTGGAAGCTCCTTATTAAACCCATCGCCGTAGCGGGGGTTACGCTGGGGCTGATTCTGGCGGAAAAAGACATCGGCACCCCCACGCTCATGGGCGCCACGTTTGTATTTATGCTGTTGGTGGCTGGGGCGCGGGTGCTCCACCTGGCGCTTCCCGCCATTGTCATTTCGCCGCTTATCATCCACCAGTTGTTTTTTGTGGGCTACCGCCGCGAACGCATTTTCTCGTTCTTAAATCCGTTTGATTCGGCCGGCGGGGCGGGGTATCAGCTGGTGCAGTCGTTTTTGGCGGTCGGTTCGGGCGGCTGGTTTGGAAAGGGACTTGGCAACAGCGAACTGAAACTGGAATACCTGCCCGCCGCGCATACGGACTTTATTTTCTCCATCATGTGCGAGGAATTCGGTCTTTTCCGCGCAGCGTTTATCATCGGCGGATTCTGCTGGTTGCTCATTCGCGGAATCAGCCTGGCGCGTGTGGCCAAAACCACGTTTCACAGCCTGGTTATTTTCGGGCTGACGATTACCATTTGTATGCAGGCTTTTTTTAATATGGCCATGGCTGTCGGCCTGCTGCCCACCAAAGGGATTGCTTTGCCGTTTTTCTCGTACGGCGGTTCATCCGTGATTATGACGCTTGTCATGATGGGCATTATTTTAAATATGGCCGCGGTGGACCATACGCAAAACAATTTGCGTGAAGACATCACCAATTACAAAAACAGGAATAAATAACTATGAACAGACGTTTTATTATCGCTTCCGGCGGAACCGGAGGACATTTTTATCCCGGCTTTGCGTTAGGCAAACAGTTGCGCAAACAGGGGTTGCCGGTACTTTTTATCGTGCGCAAGAACGACCCCGCCGCCCAAACCCTGGACGCGCACAAACTGCGTTATAAAGAAATCGATTTTATGGGCCTTCCGCGTTCCGTAAACCCGGTGCGGCACCTTAAATTTTGGGGAAAATTTGTAAAATCCCTGTGGCAGACGCGCGCCATTCTAAAACAATTCAGGCCCGATGTGGCCGTGGGGACGGGCGGATATATCTCCTTCCCGCTTATTTTTACGGCGCATTTTATGGGGATTAAAACGGCCGTGCACGATTCCAACGCGCGGCTGGGCCTCGCCAATAAAATCTGCGGTAAATTTGCCGATTTGTTTATGCTGGGCCTGCCCGTTGACAAGAAAGTTAAAAAATCCGTGCTGACCAGCACGCCCATCCGCCGCGAATTTGCCGACCGCGTGGACCGCGCCGCTTTGTTGGAAGGGTTAGGCTTGTCGTCCGACAAAAAGACCGCGCTTATCGTGGGGGGGAGCCAAGGTGCCAAGGGCCTGAACGAAGCCGTCGCCAAAACCATTAAAAACACGAACGGCTGGCAGTTTGTGCACATCACGGGCGAACGCTGGTTCGGACTGATGAAAGAAGAATACGCCGGCATGAACAACGTGGCGGTACTGCCGTATTCGCATGAAATTTACGCTATCATGAAAACGGCCGATTTGGCCCTTTGCCGCTCCGGCGCGAGCACGCTGGCAGAGCTGATTTACTGCCGCGTTCCCGCCGTTTTGGTGCCGTTCCCGCATGCGGCGGCAGACCACCAGTATTATAACGCCAAAATTTTAGAGGACGCGGGCTGTGCGCTGGTGGTTCGGGAAGATAAAAACCTGGCCGCCAACTTGCAACTGGCGTTTGCAGATTTAACAAAGCACGGCGGCACGCGGAAACTTTCCGCCATGCGCCGGGCGTATAACGGGCTGAAAATCCCGAACCCGATGACGGCTTCGAAAGAAATCGTCAAACTGCTGCGTAATTTATAAAGTAAAATATAAAAAAGTCCCCGGGTTTTGCCCGGGGTATTTTTTGGTATAAAATAGAAAGCCCCCGGGTTAAGAGCCGGGGGCTAGTTTTTAACAACTGTTATTTGTTG
>CALYRQ010000142.1 GCA_945483375.1 uncultured Elusimicrobia bacterium | reverse complement strand
ACCTGCAAGATTACCGGGGAGCCGGTCTGCATGCACGCGGTGACGATCGCCTGCAGTTGTTCCATGTTGTTAAAGTTGTAAGCCGGGATGGCGTAACCGCCGGCCATAGCGTCTTTGAACATTTGGCGGGTGTTTACCAAGCCAAGTTCTTTATAAGAAACGGTCATGTACAGCCTCCTAAAAAAATATATCTGTCCCCAACATTTTACAATTTTTTTAGCCTTAGTGAACCCCCTTTTGGGCGAAACGGGGTTTTTCCGTCTAAAATTCCTTGCAAAAAAAGGGCTTTTGGCGTATAATGTACTTACCTTTAATGTCTTTTAGTGAGTAATAATGACTTATAAACCCGATTTTTCTATTCTTAAAACCTTAACCGCTCTGCCCGGCGTTTCCGGCCGCGAAAGCGCGGTGCGGACCTACCTTAAAACATTGCTTGCTCCCTATGCGGACGAAGTTCGCACCGACGTGCTGGGCAACCTGATTGTGCTGAAAAAAGGCACGAGCGGTAAAAAACTGCTGTTTTGCGCGCATATGGACGAAGTGGGGCTGATGATTCACCACGTGGACGACCGCGGATTTGCGCGTTTTATTACGGTGGGGGGGATTGATCCCCGCACGCTTCCCGCCCAGCGGGTGCGCGTGCAGACGGCGCAGGGCGAACTCTTGGGCGTTATCGGCGTACAACCCGCCCATATTACGACGGAAGCCGACCGGGGCCGCGCCTGGGGCGTCAAAGAACTTTTTATCGATTTAGGTCTGCCCGCCGAAGAAGTTAAAAAACGCGTAGAACCCGGCGACTGGGCGGTGCTGGACCGCGAATATGCGCAGTTTGGCGACGAACGTATTTCCGCCAAAGCGCTTGATAACCGCGCCGGCGCATTTGTGCTGGCGGAAGTCGTGCGCGCTTTAAAAGACCCTTTTTATGACGTTTATGCCGTATTTACCGTGCAGGAAGAAGTCGGCCTGCGCGGCGCGAAAACGGCGGCCTACGGCATCGACGCCGACCTTGCTTTGTGTTTGGATACCACGGGCGCGGCGGACATTCCCGGCGTAGCCCCGCAGGATTATATTACCGTGCTTGGCGGCGGCGCGGGAATTACGGCCATTGATTCCTGCACCATTACGCCCGCCTGGCTGTTTGACGCTTTAAAACAACTTTGTGATAAACATAATATCCGCCGTCAGGTGCGTGTGGCGCCGCGCGGCGGTAACGACGCGGGATCGGTGCACCTGTCCAAAACGGGCGTACCCACCTGCGGGCTTTCCATTCCTACGCGCAACATCCATTCCAACGTGGAAGTGGTCTGCAAGCGCGACGTGGAAAACGTCTTCCGCCTGGCCTTAACGGCGGCGCAGAACGGAGTAGAGGAGGCCGCCCAATAGGGCGTTAACTTTATGAACAAACCATTTGAACCGGGTAAAAAACGCGGCGTGTATGCGGACGTAACCGATTACGCCCAAAACCCCGCTTACCAACTTCCGGCGGAGGAATTAAACGCGTTTGAAAAGCTGGACGCGGCCTACCGCGCGCTGGTGGCGCTTCTTTATAATTATGTACCCAACTCCGGCCATCCGGGCGGGAGTATTTCCAGCGGGCGTATAGTGGAACACCTTTTATATAAAGAAATGGCGTACGAATTAAAGAACCCGCACCGGGACGACGCCGATATCATTTCTTACGCTGCCGGGCACAAAGCACTTGGCTTGTATGCCATGTGGGCTCTTCGCAACGAAGCGGCTCGCATCGCCAAACCGGAACTGTTGCCGTCCGATGAAAAACTCCAGTTGCGCCTGGAAGATTTGCTTGGTTTCCGGCATAACAAAGCGCAGACAACGCCCCTTTTCAAAAAATTTAACGTGAAAACCTTGGGCGGACACCCGGAACCGCTTGTTCCGTTTGTGCGCACCAGCACGGGCGCAAGCGGCGTGGGGGACGGTTCCGCCGTCGGCCTGGCGTTGGCCGCGGCCGATGCGTACGGGGAAAATTGCCCCATCGTCCATATTATTGAAGGCGAAGGCGGCATGACCGCCGGGCGCGTAAGCGAAGCCGCCGCTACGGCCGCTACCGCGCAGTTAAAAAACGCCGTTTTTCATATCGACTGGAACGAAGCGTCCATCGAAAGCGAACGCGTCACCGCCGACGGCGAAAACCCCGGTGATTACGTGCAGTGGAACCCGATGGAATTTTTCTACATGCACGATTTTAACGTCATCCGCGTTCCCAACGGGCACGATTTCAACCAAATCCACGCCGCGCAGAAACTGGCGGCGGAAATTTCCAACCACCAGCCGACGGCGATTGTTTACCGTACGGTGAAGGGCTGGCACTACGGCATTGAAGGTAAAGCCTCACACGGTAGCGGCCACAAATTCGCTTCCGAAGGGTTTTATGCCGCACTTGGCGAATTTGAAAAAATGTTCGGTGTTTCCTTTCCGCGTTTTGAAGGGGAGAAAACCGAAGACAACGTGGAAAAATTTTATTGGGAATCGTTGCTGACCGTCCGCCGCGCGCTGGAAGAGGATAAACCGCTGTGCGCGTATTTGGCGGGCCGGCTGGAAGCGTCCGCCTCCGCTTTGGCCGCCAAAGCCCGCGCCGTCCGCGCGGACTTGGGCGACAGCGCAAAGCTCTATACGTTTAACCCTGCTGAAGTCCCGGCGGAGTTCGTGTTTGAAAAAGGCAAATCCTATACTACCCGCGGGGTACTCGGGAACGTGCTGGCGTATTTCAACAAAAATACGGGCGGAACGCTGCTCACCGCGTCGGCCGATTTGTACGGATCCACCGGGGCCGGGGCGATTTCCAAAGATTTCCCGGACGGATTTTTTAATACCGTTTCCAACCCGAAATCCCGCCGTTTGTCGGCCGGGGGCATTTGCGAGGACGGTTTATCGGCCGTTTGCACGGGGATTTCCGCCTTTGGCAAACATGCGGGCGTAGCGTCTTCGTACGGTGCGTTTTTGGCGTTTGAACACGTGGCCGCCCGTCTGCACGCAATCGGCGTGCAAAGTGCGCGCGAAGCGGGGCTGAATCCCAATACGTTTATTATGTTCAACGGCCACGCGAGTTTGCCGACGGGCGAAGACGGCCCGACGCATGCGGACCCGCAGTCCTTGCAGCTTTTGCAGGGCAATTTCCCCAAGGGGGCGTGCATTACCGCCGTTCCGCTTGAGGTGGACGAGATTTGGCCGCTTGTCGCCAAATCGCTTTCTTTGAAACCCGCCATTTTCGCGCCGTTTGTGGTCCGGCCGTCTTACACGTTGTTGGATCGCGAAACGCTCGGTATGGACCCGGCTCAAAATGCGGTAAAAGGCGTGTATTATATGCGCCGCGCCAAAGGCAAAGCGGAAGGAACCCTTATCGTGCAGGGGGCGGGCGTGGGCCGTATCGTGGCCGAAGAACTGTTGCCCGAACTCAACGCCAACGGACCGGACGTGAATGTGGTCAGTAGTATTTGTACATCTCGGAGAATGTACCGTTGGAAGGAGTACCGTTGCCGTA
>CALYRQ010000141.1 GCA_945483375.1 uncultured Elusimicrobia bacterium | reverse complement strand
GTGATTTTACAATCTGGCGGAAAATGGGTGCGGTAACTTGTCCGCCATTACTTTATTTATAAAGGGGGTTAAGAACATAAACACTGCGCCGTCCAACGCCTCTACGGGGCGGTTAACGCTAGGCTGGGCGCCGGACGGAACCAGTACGGCTTAATATATAGCTGTATCGGCCGAAAGGTTTTGACAAGAAGGTTGGAATCAATACGTTTTTTTATAATATGTTTTCAAAAACTGTCCCGACAATGGTTTATAACGACACGCCGCCATCAATAGGGAGGACAACTCCCGTCAAATAGGCGGCATCATCGGACACTAAAAACAAGACCACTTTTGCCACATCTTCCGGCGTGCCGATACGCCCCAAGGGGATACGTTCTTCGTATATTTTGGGATCTCTACCGTGCAAAATAGGAGTCAAAATAATGCCCGGGCAGATGCAATTTACCCGTACGCCCTCCGGCGCATAATTTTTGGCCATCTGATGAGAAAATTGAATAACGGCGGCTTTGCTGGCGCTATAAGCGTACGAACGGCCTACGGCATAATGCTGTAACCCTGCGATGGAGGCGTTGTTTACGATGTTCCCTTTGGTCTGTACCAAATACGGTTTGGCATAGCGGGACATCAAAAAACAGCCGGTCAAGTTAATATCTAACGTTTGTTTCCAGTCCGCCACCGGCATACGCTCAATTTCCATAGAAGGAAGCATGACCCCCGCGTTGTTAAACAAAATATCCAACCGACCATATTTTTGGATTAAATAATCCATTACGTTTTTAACGTCTTGCTCGTTGGAAACATCGCAAGGGAAAAACGAGATGTCCGCCCCATTCCGTGCGGCCGTTTCCGTAATTTTTTTGCCCCGTTCCTTGTCTCTGCCCGTAACCAAGACTTTAGCGCCTTCGCGGGCAAATAAATTTGCGCACGCCAATCCCATGCCGGAGGTTCCTCCGGTAATTAAAGCAACTTTTCCAAGCAAACGGTTCATAGAATCCCTCTTTTACCTAAATTAAACATCAATCACCTTTACGGTATTTTCCCCTGTGCAACAAGCGGATTGCGCACAGTAAACGGCGGCGGCTGTTTGGCCGCAAACAGGCGTTTTAAATGCCCAACTGATTTAATTTTTGTTTGATATTTTCAACCGTCAGCCCGTAATGCTCCATTTTTTCGTCGTACGTTCCGTAATTGCGGAAAATTTCCCGCGGGAAGGCGACGTTTTCTATTTGCAGAGCGCGTCCGGACAAGGCCTGATGGACGTCGTACGTTAAACTGCCGGCGTATTCCGGCTCAACAATCAAAATCTTCCCGTTAGGGGCTTCTTTGGCCAGCGTTTCGCCGTCAAACGGTTCCAGCGTCGTATAATAAAGAACGGTTACGTCTTTATCCTTACAGGCTTGCATCACTTTATCCAGCATCACCGATACGGCAATGACCGTCGCTTTAGTCCCCCGCTGAATGACAGTGGCTTTTCCAAATGCCACGTCCGGATCATATTGGATGTTCGGATGGTCGCTTACGCGAAAGAAAGTCGGGTGTCCGTTTCTGTAGGTTTGGTTAAAAAGCTGGAGAAATTGTTTGGCGGACCCGGGAGCAATAAATTCGCAAGAGGGAATCATTTTTATCAGCTGTACGTCCTCCGCGCAATAATGGGAGTAGCCGTATTTGGAATAATCTACCGCCGCACCCGTACCCACAATGTTTACCCCCAGTTTTTGGTAGGCAAAATCCATTTTAATTTGTTCCAGCGTCCGTTCCACCAGATAAGGCTGTATCCCAAAAATAGTGGGGATAAGCCCTCTCCGCGCCATTCCAGCGGCAATGCTGAAAAGGCCGTCCTCATAAATGCCGATATTGCTGCAGCGTTCAGGAAATTCGGCCAACACATCCCGAATGGCCCACATTCCAATGTCAATCGTAAAAAAAGCGGTGTCTTGTTCCTGGCGGATCATTTCGCCCACCCGTTTTAAAAATGCGCGTCTCATGCTGCTTCTACCTCCGCTTGCAATTGTTTTAATTCTTCGGCATTGGGCGCCTTATGGAACCAAATATCTTTTTCCGTCATCGTCTTACTGCCGTAACCGCGTACGGTTTTGGCGATGACCGCCTTTGGCCTGTTGTTTTTAACCGCCCGCAGTTCTTTAAAGGTTTGTTCTAAGGCATCCATATTATGTCCGTCCGTTTCTTTTACGTCAAAACCGAAAGCCGCCAGTTTTTGGGCCATATTTCCCATATCCACCATAGCGCCTACGGAGCGGTTGTCGTCTACAATAAGGCACAAATTATCCAATTTTTTGCCTGCGGCAAATAAACACGATTCCCACATCGTGCCTTCGCAAAATTCTCCGTCTCCGCATAATACATAAGTGTAAGAGGGCAATTTTTTTACTTTATTGGCATAAGCGATTCCTACGGCAAAAGGCAATCCGTGGCCGAGAGAGCCGGCGTTATTTTCTATTCCGCCTTCCGGAAATTTGGTCAAATCCGTTTGAATGCAGTAGCGGCTGTTAAATTGTCCTATATGGGAGGATACGTCCTCCATAGAGAACAGGCCCTTTTCAATCAGCACGGGGTAAAGCGCAAGCGTAGCCTGCCCTTTGGAAATGATAAAAAAATCGCGGTCTTCCGCCTTGGCCTGTGAGGCGGACCAGTTCATTATTTTATCGTACAGTACCCACACGATATCCAAACAGGAAAATACGCTCTGCAAATTCCCGTCCTGACATTTGTGCGACAAAAACAAAGCATTTTGACGAAGTTTTTTAGCGATTGGATTCATATTTTTTCCTTAATTTTTACTTACTCTTTTTTCGGCAGGGATCACCATTTACACCTTTAGCACGTAAAGGCTAGTCTTGCGTTTCTCTTTTGGTCACTAACAGGCTGCCGTCTTCCCAATTTTTTTTGAACAACTGTCTGGAGAATGCGCGCGGCAATAGGGAAACCGCATACAACTTCCATAGCGGAGTTTTGCACACATACGACAGATATTTTCTGTTTTTATATACCTTTAACGGCGTCCACCCGCCCAATTTTTGCACGTGCAGTACAAACGGCAAAGAAAAGGGTTTACAATCATAAAGGGAGAACTTTAATACCGCAGGTTTGTATTTATCGTAAACGCTGGGCAAAGAGGAAATACATTTATACCACCGTTCTCCCCACTGCCATAAAGTCAATTTGTGCCAAAAAGAATAATGGTTTTTCTTTGCCGGAATAATATGCGTCCAAGCGTTGGTCAAACGATATGCCGCACGGAAACGATGAGAAGCAAAATATTCAAAAAATGCAATAGGCTGCCAAAGACTGTAATTTGTTTCCTTGTTTAACGGACATTCTTTCAAAACGGAAAGCACCAATTCGGACTTGAAAATCATCGTTCCCAATATCGACATATGCTGAACCAAATCTGAAAATAATTGGCCGCAATCCGTATAATCTTTATCTTTTCCGTAATAATCGCGTTTGGGCAAATTTAGGACAAGCAGATCGTAGACGGACGACTCCAAAATAGGAAGAAAACTT
>CALYRQ010000140.1 GCA_945483375.1 uncultured Elusimicrobia bacterium | reverse complement strand
CAGCACCTCTAGGCCCGAGGCAACCGCCGCTCCAGAACCGAGCGCAACCAAGCTGTCCATATTCGGCGTGCCGGCAAACAAATGCTTCATCCCTCGGATAAAAAAACCGCGGTTTAAAAAGAGGATGGGAAGCGTCAGCACAAACTGCGCAAGCGCAAACAGCCCCGGATTATGGGAAAGTTCATAAGGAAGCGCCCCCGGAACCCTATGCCCCATGGAAACGTACATAAGCGGCAACAAAAACGCGAGCGAAAGCCAAAAGCGGCGTTTAACCAGCCGGGCCGCTTCGCGCGCGGAGGACTCAACGGAAACGTCCGACTTGGAAGAACCCCCCTGTACGCGCGCGTCATACCCCGCGCGGCGCACGGAGGAAACAATATCCTGCGAGGATACCAGCCCTTCGTCATACTCAGCCGACAAAGAATTTTGCAAAAGATTTACAGACGCCCGGCGAACGCCCGGCAGATGGGAAACGGCCTTTTCCACATGCGCCTGGCAGGCGGAGCAGGTCATACCCGTAACGTCAAATTTCTGTTTCATACTACCCCCTCTATATCAGTATAAAAATATGAAAGACGCTTTTCAAGAAACGCAAAGTAATTATTTTCCTAATCCAAAATAACCCCGCACACAAAACATACATAATCCTACACTAAGAAAAAACAAAAGGGGGTAGTATTTTTATGAACAAACATTATGCTTTCGTCCGTAAGCGTTTGCTGCGCGGCGGCCCTGACGGTTTCCGGTCCGGCGCAGGCGTGCACGGGCATCGCGTTTGAAGCCAAAGACGGCACGCGCATCCAGGCCCGTACCATTGAGTGGAGCGGCTACGATTTAAAAGCCAAGCTGGCCATTTGGCCGCGCGGTGCCAAAAAACGGCCTATACGCCGCAAGGCAAGAACGGCAAAACCTGGACCACCCGCTACGGCGTGGTGGGAGCCACTACGGTAATGAACGAATTTATCACCGAAGGCATTAACGAAAAGGGACTCTCGGCGGGGATTTTCTTCTTTTCGCATTACGGAAGCCTCGCCCCGTACAATCCCAAAAAAGCGTCCAAATCGGTAAGCGACGCGGAACTGGTACCGTGGCTTCTAACAAATTTCGCTACGGTGGACGAGGCCTTGAAGGGACTCAAAAAAATTGAAATTATCCCAATCGGTGAAGC
This sequence comes from uncultured Elusimicrobia bacterium, assembly GCA_945483375.1. Taxonomy (GTDB): domain Bacteria; phylum Elusimicrobiota; class Elusimicrobia; order Elusimicrobiales; family Elusimicrobiaceae; genus Avelusimicrobium. The sequence goes on along the minus strand of CALYRQ010000140.1, from coordinate 2,358 downwards.
GGAGGCAAAAGGAACTTACAATACGGGCCACTGAAGAATCGCCGACGCCACGGGCCGCAGCGTGGTGCTGGAAATTACCAATAAGGGAGAGCGGCACATCTACGAAAACGACCTGGGCGTTCTTACCAACTCGCCGGACTTTCCGTGGCACAAAGCCAATCTGAACAATTACATCAACCTGCACCCGGGCACCGTCGCCCCGCGCGAGTTCGGCGGTACGGATATGTTTTCGTTCGGCGCGAGTTCGGCTCTCTTGGGACTTCCAGGCAATTTTACACCGCCCTCCCGCTTTGTGCGCGCGTTCTTCTTTTTACACAGTCTGCGCCAGACGGCCGACACGTACGATGCCGTTACGCAGGCGTTCCATATTTTAAACGCGTTTGATATTCCGCTGGGTTCGGAATTTGCGCCGGACCAAAAAATCCCGGATATTCCCAGCGCCACCCAGGTTACCTGCGTAAGCGATACGATACAGCCCACGCTTTACTACCGCACGATGTACAACTCCCAAATCCGCAAAGTGGATTTGGCTAAAATAGACTTCTCGTCCATTCCGTACGGCACGTACGATTTGGACGAAACGCCGCGGGAAAAAATTAAGGACCGCACATTCTAATCAGCCATCGCCTGTCAAAACGCCCGGCCCCGGTGCCGGGTGTTTTTGCGAAACGGACAAAATTTGTATACTGTTTATAATTAACCGCCCGAAGGAGAACCTATGCCGCGCCTGTCCCTGGTCGTACCCATGTACAACGAGCAAGAAATGACCCGTTTGTTTTTTGAAAAAACGCTTCCGCTCGTTCAACAATGCACGGACGATTACGAATTTATCTTCGTTAACGACGGCAGCCGGGACCACACCCTCGCCAACCTAAAAGAACTGGCGGCCCAAAACCCGCGCGTTAAAGTGCTTTCGCTTTCGCGCAATTTCGGCAAAGAAGCGGCCGTCACCGCCGGGCTGGAAGTTTCTTCCGGCGACGCGGTCATCATTTTGGACGCGGACCTGCAGGACCCGCCCGAACTCATCCCCCAATTTTGGGAAAAATTCGAGCAAGGTTTTGAAAACGTCTACGGCGTGCGCGCGGACCGGAGCGCAGATTCGTTTCTAAAACGCGCAACTGCCCAAACTTTCTACAAAATTTACAATCTGCTCGCCGACACGCCCCTGCCGTACAACGCGGGCGACTGCCGTTTGATGAGCCGCCGCGCCGTGAACGCCGTGATCTCCCTGCCGGAACGAGAACGGTTTATGAAAGGGCTGTTCTCGTGGGTAGGTTACAAAAGAGCGGACGTCCCGTTTTGCCGCGTCCCGCGCGCGGCGGGAAAAACCAAGTGGAACTATTGGCGGCTATGGAATTTTGCCCTAAACGGGCTGACCGCTTCCACCACCGTGCCGCTTAAATTGTGGACGTATTTCGGCCTGCTGGTTTCGCTGGGCGCGTTTCTATTTGCGGCGTGGACGGCGTACAAAAAGATTATGTGGGGCAACCCGGTCAGCGGGTACACGTCGCTTATGGTAGTGATTTTGTTTTTCAGCGGCGTACAGTTGATTACGCTGGGAGTCATCGGTGAATATTTAAGCCGTATTTTCATTGAAGTAAAACGCCGCCCGGTTTATTTGGCGGACGAAAAAATTAACTTTTAAACAGAAAAATTATGACGATACTTATCATCCTTTTAATGTTACTGCTCAACGCGCTTTTGGCCGCTTACGAGATGGCCTTGGCGTCCGTTTCGCGCACGAAACTTTCCATCTTAGCGCAGGAAAAACGCTCCGGTGCGGAACAGGCCCTGTACATGAAAGACCACATGGAAGGCAGCCTGGCCGTGGTGCAAATCGGCATTACGCTGGTGGGCGCGGTGGCCGCGGCGGCGGGCGGCGCGGGCGCGGATGAGATGTTCTCCCCGGTGCTCCAAAAATTTTTAGGCTTGTCCAAACGCGCGGCCGACGCGCTTTCCGTCGCCGTAGTGGTGGTGCCGCTGAGCTTTGTAACCATCGTATTTGCGGAACTGACGCCCAAAACGTTTGCCATTAAAAACAAAGAATTTGTGGTGCTTAAATTTTCGCCCGTGATGCGCGTGCTGTATTCCGTTTTGTCGCCGATTGTAAAAATTATGGAAGCCCTGGTCCGTACTTTCACGAAAAAAACCTTCACGAAAGCGCCGGACCCCAAAGAAGCGCAAAAAGCCGCTATGGCCGATTTACGCACTGCGGCCGCGATTGCTTCCTCCTCCCGCTTATTCGGAAAAACGGAAGAAAAAATCGTGCTTTCGAGCGCGATGTTCTGCGTACGCAAAATACGCGAAATCCAGGTTCCGCTGGAACAGGTGTATATGCTGGACGCGGACGACTCCATC
>CALYRQ010000139.1 GCA_945483375.1 uncultured Elusimicrobia bacterium | reverse complement strand
ATTTGCGCTTTTGGCCGTTTAAAAACGTACGCTTTGCCGTATCCGGCGCGGCGCCATTGACGCAGGAAATTAAAGACCGGTTTGAAGAAAAAATCGGCGTGCCGATATTGGAAGGCTACGGCCTTACCGAAACAAGCCCCGTTGTAAGCGTAAATACGGAAAAGCTCCAAAAAATTAAATCCGTCGGCCCTGCCATTCCCGCTGTCAGCACGCTTGTGGTGGACGACGACGGAAACGAAGTGCCCCGCAACAAAGAGGGCGAATTATGCGTTAAAGGCCCCAACGTATTTAAGGGATATTGGGGCAACGAAACCGCCACGCACGACGCGTTTACCGAAGACGGTTGGTTTAAGACGGGCGACATTGTGGAAATTGACGACGATGGATTTATCTTTATCAAAGACCGCAAGAAAGACATGATTATTATCAAAGGGCTGAAAGTGTTTTCCGCGCAGGTGGAGGCCGTTATTTGCGAGCATCCCGGCATTGAAGAATGCGCCATTATCGGCGTGCCGGACGGCCGTGGCGGCGAATTTGTAAAACTCTATGCCGTTAAAAAAGAAGGCGCGGAGATTGACCCCGCCGAATTTCGGAAATTCTTAAAAACGCATTTGGATAATTACAAACGTCCGCGTGATTTCGAGTTTGTAGAATCCCTGCCCAAAAACGCCTTGCGCAAAGTGCTCAAACGCGAACTGCGCAAAGACGCCGTGGCCAAACTGGCCGCGCGCGGCGGTGCGGCACCGGAGGAATCCCTTGGCTGAGTTGGCGCGCATATTGGCCGAGGTTGTTCCGTCCGCCCACTATGTGGGGGGAATTGTGCGCGGCAGTTTGATGCGCAAGGATTCGTCGGACATTGACCTCGCTCTCCCGCCGCAGGACGTAAAGCCCGCCGCCCTGGATCTTGCCAAAAAACTAAAAGCCGCCGCGTTTGAAATGGACGCAGAGTTTGGCGTGTGGCGGCTGGTGACGCACAAGAACAAAGTCCAAATCGACTTAACCGCTTATCAGGGCAAAGATTTAAAGGCGGACCTCCTGCGCCGGGATTTTGCGTTTAATTCGTTGGCGTACCCCGTATCGGCCGTGCCGGAAATCCAAATCAAAAAACAGAAAGACGGAACCGCCAAAATCCGGCTGACGAAACTCAAAAGAAATCTAATCGTCGATTTGTCCGGCGGGCTTGAGGACGTGTCCGCCAAACTTATTCGCATGAATAATCCGCGCGTGTTTAAGGAAGACCCGTTGCGTATGCTGCGCGCGTTCCGTTCTGCGGCGGAACTCGGCTTTTCCATCGACGAAAAAACGCTGAAGCAGATTAAAAAAGACGCGGCTTTAATAGCGCAACCCGCCGGGGAACGCGTACAGGAAGAACTCCTGCGGCTGTTTGCCACTTCCAAGGCGTATGAGAATTTGATGTTAATGGATAAGTACGGGCTTTTGACCGCGCTTTTCCCGGAACTGGAACCCCAGCGCACTTGCGCCGAAGTGTATTACGGCAAAGGCGGCGTGTTAAAACATACGCTGGACGTGTTCCGCCGCATGGAATATCTTTTGGATAATTTGCCCAAGGCGTTTAGCAAGTACGCCAAAAAACTGGCGCCCGTGGCCGTGAGCAAGCCGCTTTTTAAGATGGCCGCCCTGTTGCACGACGTAGCCAAGCCCGCCACCGCCAAAGTGCAGGGGGACCGTCTTAGGTTTTTCTATCACGAAGAAAAAGGTGCCAAAATGGCAAAAGTAATTTTGGAGCGGCTCCACTATTCCCGCGCGGATATGCGCCTTATCTGCGCGATGATCGGCGAACATCTGCGCCCCAGCAACCTGGCCAGCAACGATGTTATTACCGACCGCGGCGCGTTCCACTTTTTTCGCGATTTGGGCGAAGCCGGCGTGCCCATGCTCCTTTTGTGCTGGGCCGATTACGCCAGCTACGTAACCGACGCCCAATTAAAACGTATTCTGCCGAAAAGCGCGGACCGCATGCTGACGATTGCCCAAGCGCAAAAAACGGCCAATATCGGCAAAACCCTGCGCCATATGCAGGTGTTAAATTTGCTTTTAAAGAAATTTTTTGACCAGCCGAAAAAAGTCCGCCCCGCGCGGATTATTACGGGGCGGGACGTGATGGACGTTTTATCCCTGCCGCCGAGCCCCAAAATCGGCGAGATTTTGGACGCGGTGGCCGACGCACAGGTGGACGGCACGGTGACGGACCGCGAAAGCGCGCTTGCGTTTTTAAAAACGTTAGACGTACGCGGCCAGCATGTTCACCCGTCAAAAAAATAACGGCGCATAAAACAGTTGTGCCGGACTGTAAACTTTGCTAAAATAAATTGCAGCAGACGTTTATTGCGGGCGTGGTTCAATGGTAGAATGGAAGCTTCCCAAGCTTTAGACGAGGGTTCGATTCCCTTCGCCCGCTTTTTTTATCAGGGAAAACTATGGAAAACGAAAACCTGGATTTAGACGTAAAACCCGCCGGAAACAAAGACCTTTGGCTTTTTCTCATTATCGTGGACATTATTTTTATGTGCGTGTTCGGGTTTTTCCTGTACAAGCATTTTTCTGTCAGTCTGTTTAACGGGGCGCAGGTGCGCGCAGAACAACCGGCCGAAGTTTCGGCCTCAGCAGAAGAGGCGCTTCCTGTGGTTGACGTAGAAACCGTAACGCCGATTGAAACCACTTCCGTGGCCGCCGCTCCCGCAGAGGCTAAGCCCGAAAAAGTGCAGTCCGCCGCGCCGAAAGAAAAACCCGCGGCCGAACCCGTGGAAGTGCCGATGACGGCTTTAATCCCGGCGGAACCCGCCAAAGCGGAAGAAGTAAAAGCCCAGCCGGAAGAAAAGCCCGCCGCCGAAGCCAAAAAAAGCGTAATCGTGGCCGTGAATCCCAAAAGCTCCAAATACCGCCGCGTAACGTTCCGCTGGTTTGGCGAAGGCAAAAAAGTTTCCATCGTCAGCGGGTTTACCATGTCCAAACCCCAGCCGCTTAAAAAGAAAAACGGCTATTGGGAAACAACGCTTTCTATCGCCCCCGGCTCGTACAAATTTTTGTACATTGTGGACGGTGTAAACGTTACGGACCCGTACTCCGAAGAGAAAGACGGACGTTCGGTGTTGATTGTTGAATAATATCATTTAGTTTTTAGAAAAACCCCTCCGTAGATAAGTTTGCGGAGGGGGTTTTGCATACCTTACAGACACCCCAGGCGGGAGCCTGGGGATGAATGGCAAGCTCACCGACCGGAGCAAGGGGTTGTATGTTATCCCGCTATGGGAAATAAAACGGCAGAAAACGTGTGCCGTTCATTGGGAAAACCATTGAATTACCAATATTCGGATCCCAGTTTTGGCGAAGGATATATGATGTGGATTCGCTGATAAACAGAGAAATTGAGGGGCGGCAGTCGGGAGGAGCGTGGGGGTGTTACCGCGCAGCGCGTTTTGGGGGAGCAAAAAAATATTCCATATTTACGCCTTCGTGCGCGAGTAGCTGTATTTTTAAGTTAATGCCGCCCGCGTAGCCCGTTAAATTGCCGTTGGCTCCCACG
>CALYRQ010000138.1 GCA_945483375.1 uncultured Elusimicrobia bacterium | reverse complement strand
CTTATGTTCCCTCCGGCGCACTGCCCGGCGGGCCGCCCGGAGTTTTTTATGAAACCAGACAATATTTCCCCCAATCCGTTTGCGCTCATTCCGCTTGCGGTATTTTTACTTTCCTATTTGGCCGTGTCACTGGCGGCCGGTGATTTTTACAAAATGCCCATTACCGTAGCGTTTGTTATTTCCTCGGTGGTAGCCGTATGGATGAGCAAAGGCGGCAACCTGCACAACCGCATTGAACTTTTTTGCAAAGGCGCGGCCAACACCAACATTATGCTGATGGTGGTTATTTTCGTGCTGGCGGGCGCGTTTGCGCAGACGGCCAAAGCCATGGGCGCGGTGGACGCGACGGTAAATTTAACCCTTTCCATTCTACCCGGGAACATTCTGGCGGCGGGCGTATTTTTGGCGGCGTGCGTGATATCGGTGTCCGTAGGGACGTCCGTAGGCACCATCGTTGCGCTGACCCCGGTGGCCGCGGGGCTGGCGGCGCAGACGGGCTTATCCCTGCCGCTGATGAGCGCGGTGGTGGTCAGCGGCGCCATGTTTGGGGACAACCTTTCTTTTATTTCGGATACAACCATTGTCGCCACCCGCACGCAGGGCTGTAAAATGGCCGACAAATTTAAAACCAATTTTCACATTGTAATTCCATTTGCCCTGCTGACGCTTATTTTGTATATTTTCGCCGGAAGCGGCGCGAGCCACGCTTTTACGCACGAAAACGTACACTGGCTGAAAGTGGTGCCGTATTTCGCCGTACTGGCGGCGGCCGTAATGGGCGTTAACGTCATGTCCGTTTTGCTGGGCGGAACGGTGCTGTGCGGCGTTATCGGCCTGGTGACGGGTTCTTTTGACCTGTGGGGCTGGACCACCGCCATGGGAAACGGCATTAACGGAATGGGAGAACTGGTCATCGTCACCATTTTGGCGGGCGGCATGCTGGAAATGATCCGCTACAACGGCGGGCTAGCGTGGATTATCCATAAACTGACGGCCAAAATTTCTTCCCGCAAAGGGGCGGAAGTAAGCATCGCGGGCGTAGTGGGATTTGCCAACTTATGCACGGCGAACAATACCATCGCGCTGATTATGGCCGGACCGATTGCCAAAGAAATCGCTCAAAAATTTAATATCGCCCCCAACCGTGCGGCCAGTCTGTTGGATATTTTCTCCTGCTTTGTGCAGGGCATTATTCCTTACGGCGCACAGCTGTTGATGTCCGCCAGCTTGGCGGGCGTATCGCCGATTCAAATTATGGAATACTTGTACTACCCGTATTTGCTCGGCTTGGGTACGCTTCTGGCCATTTGGTTGGGATACCCCCGTAAATACGCGCAAGGCGTACAACAGGCGTAGCCGGATATGCGGTTCTTCTCCAAAAAAATGTTACGTATAAAAACTTAATCCGCCTGCTTTTGACGGGAGCGGTACTGTTTGGCGCGTTTCGGGCCGTGTTTTCCCCCAAGAGGTCTGTCAACCCAATCCTCCCGCTGATTAACCGCTGCCCGTTGCAGGAAGATGAAGAAAACACAATCAGAAAAACAATAATTTGCTAGAATAAATATATCTTTACGCGCTCGTAGTTCAATGGATAGAGCGTCAGCCTCCGAAGGAGTTTGAACCCCAAAACAAAATTTTGAAATTTGCCAGTTTGATGCTGTTTGATGGAGTTTGATACAGTTCAATCTACGACGAAAAATTAGCACGCTGAAATTTACAAGGCATTCCAAATGATGGGATGCCTTATTTTGATGGAGTTCAACCAAATACACACAAAATCACTACAGTTTTGGCACAAAAATGGCACTGAGTTTGAATTTGTGATTTTTGGCATTTAATAGCATATTTGGGCTAATTAAAAATGTAAGTATTACAAATTTATGCAAAATCTCAACGCTGTTTTCTGGTTTACATAAATTTATCAATCAATTTTAAGCCGATTTTAGGCAAAAGATAGCGAAATAAGGCAAGAATTAGCGGCTATAGGCCGTTATAATTGGCTTGCCAAAAAGAAGGTTAGCGAAGACTAGCGGCTATTTTTAGATGATAACATTGCAAAAATAAAAATCTGGATTTGCAAAAAAGAGCTAGGGTAAAATTTTTTCTGGGATTTTTATACCAAACTTCCCCTCAGAAAAATTTGGAAATTTTTGAGGGCTTTTTACTATTACATCCACTATATTTATGCTACATTTTGAGTATAGCAGTTTATAGGTTTTTAGAAGTCATAACCAGCTTAGTTTTCTTCTGGGTTGGGGCTGTAGTAACAAAACGGCTTCCTTTAGTACGTAAGATAGTTTATACATATCTTTTTTAAGCACGTGATTTTCTAAATAGCATTTTTTATTCACTTCTATCATCAAAGATTTGTACTTTGTTTGTGTGTCAGTGGTCATTGTTCCGCTAAAAGGCGTATTAAAGGCCACTTTGAATCCATTATCTTCAAAATGCTCCTGAAGTGCTTGCAATATAGAATCATCAAATTTTGTTTCATCCTCATTAAAGCCCAAACATATATCAGGGCGATTCGGTCTTTTGTCCATCTCACAAGCCAACGGAAAGGGATTAAAACTATGTAAATCAAGCAAAATAGCCCCATTCCCAATACGTTCAATGGCTTGTTTTAATTGAGCGTGTTTGTGCTTGTAATACCGGGTAAAATAATCATTACCTCCAAAGATAGACCTGTCAAAAGAAGTGCCCTCTATTAAGCGGTTGTATAGATACCCCATTCCCTTTTGTGCCATCGGTTCTTTGGAATTGTCTAAATACCGTTCTAAATCTACTACAAAACGGGAATAATCACTTGTAATCTTGTTTGGCAGAAAGGAATACAATCTATCCACCTGTTCATCCGCCAAGGTCAAAGAATCCGTCCGTAATGTCGCAAATTTAGCGTTATTATCCACGTTGGGAAGATATAACCCTGTATGAGGTAGCCAGGCCACAATACGTTCAAACTCCGTCATAATTACCTCTTAAAACAACTCCATATAGAATCTACATAGCCCTCTTTATTTCCCTCTTTCTTGAACCATTTTTGCCACCAAGATTGACGGTAGGCATTCGGGTTTTGTAAATAAATATCTAAACTGGCCCACTCTTCTCTTTCTAATCCAAACAACCAATCGGAAGAACAAATTTCCAATTTTTGTTTCTGCATTGTGAAACTGGGGCGTAATTTTACCGCGCAACCATTACGTTTTAATAAGTCCGCCACAAAAGATAATACGTGCTTATGACTATAGTGGGCCCGCAAATAAATCACGTCTTTACGCGTTTGGGCTGTACGCACGTTAATTTTCCACGTAGCCTCTTGCGTGGGAACGAGCGGATAAGGGCCAAATTGCGTAGAAATACTTTTAATAGCACGGGTAGGCAAGGCATAGGGGCCGTCCTTCAAATCTTCCGTCTTAAATCCTTCCGTTACTTGGTAGCGTTTATCGGTTACGTGGTTACTAAAAGGCGTGTGAATACCATTGCTCACAAAGCTCTACAAATTTACTATTCTCAGACAGAAAACCAAATCCCGGATGAATCGCGTCGGCGCCACTGACAATTGTGGCACTGATAATATTTTCCATGCAAAGATAGCTTTCCTTAG
>CALYRQ010000137.1 GCA_945483375.1 uncultured Elusimicrobia bacterium | reverse complement strand
CTTAAAGAGGGGAGCATATTATTTTTTCTAAAATCAATCTTAACCGCTTGCGCTTTTTCTTCCGGCGTCATATCTTCGTCATCCAGCCACTCAATACCGCATTGGCAACCCCAACGCTCGCCGGGCATTTCCCCTTCGCCTTCGCGCCGCACTTTACCGTATAACAACTGGTGTTCCGGATCGGGGTTTTCCGCGCTGGACGGCAACCAGCGGTACATCTTGCCCTTGTGCCGCTTGCGCTGCTGCTGCACCTCGGCGTACACCAAAAAGTTTTTAAGCCGTTGCGTTAAAAGAGCCTGCCCGTTTAACGCCTCCTGCTTAAACGCCCGCTCGCCCGCGGCTCTTAAAGCGGCTTCTTTTTCGGCGTAAAAATCCACTGTTTTGTAGATTTCCGCCGTAATCTTCCGACCGCTGATTCCCGTCGCGCGGACAAGGGCCTTCAAATACCGCTTTTTAATGTCCAGCCCGTCCGTAAGCAAGCCGGACTTTTCCATTCCTTTCGGGAATACCCGTTCCAGCCACTCGGACGGGTCAAACCGTTCGCCCATCAGCCGAACATTTCTTTAACAAGGCGTTCTTTTACGACCGCCGGTATGGCGTCGGTGGCTTCCAACACCGGCAAGACGTTTGCAATTTCGGCAAATTTGCGCCATTCGGACGTTTTAAACGTCAGATTCTGCACCCCAAACAACTGCTCGCACACGGGTTTAAAAATGCTGACAAAATAAAACTTGAGCCCCTGCTCCGTGGCCTGTTGCTCGCCCTCGCCCGTGGCGTTTAAACCCGCCGTCAGTTCGCCGGACACATACGCCCGCGGCATACCCGTAAAAAAGGACATCAGCCCGTACAGCATTTCCAAGGCGCTTTCCAGCGGGTCGGTATTAAAAACAGGCACTTCCACTTTGTCCGCCGCGTCCAACAGCGCGCCTTTGCCGCTTTTAAGGCCCTGCTCAATGGCTTTGGCCTGTGCAATCGCTCCCTCGGCATTCGGCAGAGAAACGCTTTCGCGCAACTGGTTGATTTGGATTAAAACGCTGCGGGAAATGTTCAGCCCTGCGTTGGCGTTTTCCAATAGCCGCTCCATTAAGGACGCAAGCACCAACAAAATCGTCGCCTGTTTGAAATCGGCAAAACACAGACACACCGCGCCTTTTTTAATCGGGTCGGCGTCAATGTCTTTCTCTTCCTCTTTGGTGGCAAGGCGTACAAAACCGTTTTCAAAAACTAAATAAAGTTTTTGCGTGCGGGCGGTTATCGCTTCGGCCAAAAACGAAATCAGCCCCTTGGCCCCTTTTTCCGCACCGAAACACATCACAGAATCCCACAATGCGCCTTGTTTATCCTGCGGGATTTCCGATGAATGATTAAAGCAGTCTGTCAAAATGCGGCGGTAAAGTTCCAACACGAATGTGTGCGCAAAATCCGCATTTTTGCCGTTGTACACAAGCGGATACGACAGCGAAACAGAATAGTCCGTTTGCGTATCCCGCTTTTGAAAATTAAAAATGTCCTTTATGTTCATCAGTTAAAACTCCCACATACATAAGCAAATTGGCCAATGCGTCCGGCGCGTCGTCGTGTTCGGCCTTGTATTCGTAATTTACGACCATATCGTTAAACGCGGTTTGCGCTTCCCTGTACGCCGGAGCGTTTAAATCCGGCGGTAAAAACTGCGCCAAACGTAAATTTTGGCGGTACGCGGCCGCATTCATAATCCGCGCGTGTTTATTCGTATCCGACCGCAAGCCGTCCACCCTTGCCCCCGCCTGACGCAAAACCATAACGGGGTGTTTGCCTACGCCGTTTGTTTCAAACGCGAATGTTTGGCAGTTAAACGCTTTCATTACTGCCACGATTTCTTCCAAGCAGTCGTCCCACGATTTCTGCCAAGCAAAACCCGCAATAATCAGTAGGTCAAAATTGCGTTTTAAAAGCGCAAGGGCCGTGTAGTCGTTGCCCTCGTGGCTGGGGTCTATAAACCCCGCGCACCCGTCGGACGGGAAGAAATTTGCATATTTCACCGCCGCAAACGGCAAACGCTCGCTTTCGCTGATTTTCAAAAAGTACGACGCCTGTATGCTCGCTTCGCTGATACCCGCCGCCCGCTGGGCTTCCAAATTGCAGTCCAGCTCGGGGATGGAGCCGTAAGGCACTTCCAGCGTTTTAACGCCGGCGAGTTTACGCATTTTGGCGTATACGTCTTTGGCGTGCGCCGGCTGGCCGATAAAAACCACGTTGTCCGTCAGCTTCATCAGTTCTTCGCGCACCTTTTCCACCCTTGCGCGCTCCGCCGCGCTGGTATCGTCCGGCGTGATTAAATCGTCACAAACGATGTGTTTGGGGTGGCGGCCGCGAAAAGAACGGGAACGGAGCGGCAAAACCGCGACGTTTGGGTCTTTGCCCGCGTGTCCGGCTAAGCGCAAGTTCTTGCTGTTTCGTTGTTCAAACGCTGTGCCGCACGCTTCCAACACGCGCGCGATTTCGCTTAAAATATCCTTGCCGCGTTCTTCTTCTTTCGTAAGAATAAGCCACGTGTCCGACGGCTCCCGCAAAAGAGCCCACGCAATCCCGCAGATAACGCCGTAATCCGTTTTGCCGTACCCGCGCGCCCCCAGCAAAAGCCGCGCCCCCGAACCGCGCACAAACTCCGCCATTTCCACCTGTTTGAGGAACGGACGGAAATACCCGACGCTTTCGCAAAATGATGCAAAATCGGGGCTTAAAGGCGGTTTGCCGCTACTTTGTATGGCGGCTTGTTCCGCGCCGTTCTGCGGCTGTTTTTCAAAGAACTTAAAAGCATACTGGGCCAACGTGCGCGACGCGGACAAACGGTCTTTTATGTCCTGTCCGGCGTCTTGGATAACCTGCGTCCAAAATTCGCCCAGTTCCGACAGTTTCAAAATCGTGGGCTTGGCGGCTTCGGCCCCCAGTTCCCGCACATACGCTTCTACTTCCGGCTCTTTAAGGATCCGGCTTGCGTTGCTGGCGGCGGTCTCCCGTTTGCCCTTAAAGTGCGGGTAGGCGGACAAATAAGCAGACGTAGCGTTCCTACTTTGCAGGAACGCTAAAACTAAATTCCGTTTATTTTGAGTAAGCCGTTTTGCCACATTGTTTTCAATTTTGGGGAATAAAAAACCCCGTCGGTTGACGGGGCCAAGGCCAGAGAAATTTCCAAAAAAAATGGGCTGGAAACCACGGGATTTTTGTCCCGTTTCCAACCCACGATACAAACAGTATAACTAATCAAACGCTATTTTTCAAGGGAAGATTGCTTTTCTGTAAAAGCAGTATATTTATCTATAAACTCTTTATGATAATTTTTTGCATCTTCCAATAACTGAATAAACGTTTTAACATAAACCTTATCGGCCTCCTGTTGCGTTTCCACTTCATCGACAGTCAGCCTATCATCCGAAATTTCTCCTCCCACAATATATGCGATTACTTTATTCGGAGAAAATTTATCGGTAGACATTTTTCTTTCTATAAAAGAACGATAATCTTTTGCCTGATCAATATCTTCTTTATTACTTTTGTGCTGAGGTCTTTTTAATTCAATCATCCACCTATGATTTGAAACAGAAGTACATAAAAAATCAATTCTCCGGTTTGATTCTTCT
>CALYRQ010000136.1 GCA_945483375.1 uncultured Elusimicrobia bacterium | reverse complement strand
ACGGCTGTAAGCAAAAAACGAGCGTTTTTTTCAAACGCGCGGCCTTCCAGCAGGACGGGATCGGGCAAATCTTTTTCTTCCCCAAAGGCAAAGTCGTTGAGAAGCCACATTTTATCGCTGTACTGGGCGTAGCTGTCTGTCCATTCGTCCAAATGGCTCTGTTCCATAAAAAAAACAAAATCCGCTTTTTCCAAGTCTTCCCGCCGCAAAGGAGCGGGCGTGTGCGCGCTTTTTTTTATGCCGTTTGCCTGCAGGAAACGCCACACTTTTTCCGGCACGCGCACCGACGGGTCGGCATAAATCCCGCGGGAGAACACTTCCGCCGGTGGCAGGGCTTTTTTGCACAGTTCCTGCGCCATAAAACTGCGGCATACGTTGGCGTGGCAGACAAATAATATTTTCATCGTTATCACTATACCAAATTTTATACAATGAGCGTTATGGACGCTTTGCAGAAAATTCTACTGGCCGTTTTACTGTTTTTTGCGCCGTTTGCGTTTGCGGGGGCGGAACCTTGGGCATTTTCCGTTTTGCAGGGCGGAATTTTTATCTGTCTGCTTGCGCTCCTTTTTAAGCGGCGGAACATAGTCGTTACTTCCCTTTTTAAACCCATATTGTTTACGCTCGGTTTTTTGACGACGTTTGCCTTGCTGCAAAGCGTGTTCCCGCAGACCATTTTGGATAATCCCGTCTGGTATCCTTCTACGTTTATGCGTTTATTTACGTTGGAACACGCTTCGCTGTTTGTTACTTATTTGGCGCTGACGCTGTGGGTCAGCCAGTTGGCGGAGTCGTCGCGCACCGTTCACCTGTTTGCGCTGGTTATTACGCTGTGCGGACTGTCCGTACTCTTGTGCGCGCTGTGTTTCCCGGACGGGGAATATATCCGTCTTTTGGCGGGGCGTCGCGGCGGCATCGGGCCTTTTTTAAACCGCAACCACGCCGGTTTATTTATGGCGATGTGCGCTGTAATTACGCTGGGCTATGCCTCTGTTTCTTTTTTGGATTACGGACGTTTCGCCGCACACGGACGCAAAGGACAGTTTTATTTGCGCCAAGGATTTTTTATTTTATTGTTTATCTCCCTGTGCGCGGGCAGTGTTTTTACCCGTTCGCGCGGGGGAATGTTAGCATTAAGTTTAGGGATTTTCTGTTATGCGTTTTTATGTACGGGATTTATTCCGTCCCGCACCAAAACTCGGTTAAAAGGCCTTGCCGTTGCGGCGGCGTGTCTCGTGTGTTTTGCCGGCTGGGTGGGCACGCATACGCAGGAAATCAACCGTTTTGCGCGCCGCGCGGGTGGCACATCGGAACAAACGCGCATAATGCTTTACCGCGCCGCACTGGATATGCTTAAAGAGAGGCCCGTATGGGGAATCGGCATAGGCGCTCTGCCGGTGGCGGTTGCGCCGCGTTTGGAGCGGCCGATTAATCAGTATGTGGAGCGTCTGCACAGTGACTGGTTAGAGATACTGCTCGGGACGGGATACGTCGGCTTTTTACCCGTATTGGCGGGGGTATTTTGGTTTATATGGCTTGCGTTTAAACGTTTGCGCCGCCTTGAAACCCGCAAAAAATGGCTCTTTGCCTCTTTGTTGTCCGCCCTTTTAGTAATGGCGGTGGGCAGTACGGTGGATTTTGATTTCTTCATTCCCGCAGCGGCTTTCTTGTTTTTTATGATTCTCGGTATGGCGTGCAGTCCGTCGTACCACAAAGACCACACCCGCCTGCGGACGGTGTCGCTTGTGGGGTGCGCCGCCGTAACGCTGATACTTTTGGCATCGTGTTGGATTCCCTTGCAAAAATCCGCCGCTTGGCGGCTTCACTTATTTGGAAGAGGGCTTACCTCCGCGCCGCAAATTGCCGCGTATGAAAAAGCGCTTTCTCTGTATCCCGCGCCACGCTATGCGCTGTATTTGGGCAACGCGTATTACAACGCCGCCCTGTATGCGCCCGAACCGCAAAAAAACGCCCTGCGCGCACAGGCTTTTGTACTGGCCGAGCGGTATTTGCAAAAATATCCCCAAGACAAAGAACTTTCCCGTCTGTATTGGCGTTCCCGGGGAAATAATTAAATTCGCCAAATACTCTAATCAGATTATATTTGATAAAATATATCTAAGTATGAAAAAATCAATCCTTTCTCTTTTGAGTACGGCGGGAGCGGCGTTGTTGCTGTCCGCCTGCGCCGAAAATTCCGCGCGCGTGCAAACGATGCGGCAAGATAACGTATCCCAAGAAATCGCCCAGGGCATTGAACAATTACAAAAATCCAACGCATACCAATTACAGCCCGGGGATTTATTGCAAATTAAAGTATTTATGGAAGACAATCTGGAGCGTGAACAGCGTATCAGCGGCAGCGGCTCCATTACGTTCCCTTTGGTGGGAAATATCCGTTTGGCCGGTTATACGACGGCGGAGGCCGAAGCGCGCCTGTCCGATGCGTTAAAAACGTATCTTAAAAACCCGCAGGTTTCTATGCTCATTAAAGAATACGGCAACAAAACCGTTTATGTGTTGGGCCAGGTGCAAAAGCCCGCCGCCATAGAAATCCCGCCCGAGAAGCCGCTTACGGTATTGGAAGCGATTACCTCCGTGGGCGGATTTACCGATATCGCCGCTACGGGCAAAGTGCGCGTTTTGCGTATGGAAAACGGCGCGCAAAAAACGCTGGACGTAGACGTTACGCAAATTACCAAACAGGGCAACAAAATGATGGATATTCCGCTGCTGCCCGGCGATGTGGTGTTTGTACCGCAGAGTATGTTTTAGAGGCCCGCTATGGAAAATATCAATAACGAAGAATTGGATTTGAGCTATTACATCAACGTCATTTTTAAACGCTTTTGGCTGATTGTGGGGATGATTGCCGTCGGGCTGGTGGCGGCGGTACTTGTCAACTTGCTGATGCGCCCCGCCTATAAAGCCACTGTGCTGATGATGATTAACCAGGAAGATGCCGGTAAAATCGATTCCACTCCGTACGGCTCCTTCGCCAGTGAAGAAGATTATTACCGCACGCAATACCAACTGCTGCAAAGCCGTTCTCTGTTGGAAAAAGTGTATAAAAATCTGGACCTAGGCCGCTATGAGCAATTCCAAAATCCGAACGGGTTAAAAAAACTGGAAAACGCGATGGATATAGAACCCATTACGCGCAGCCGGTTGGTAAAAGTGTCCGTTACCGCGTATGACCCCGCCTTGGCGGCGCAAACCGTCAATACGCTGGCGGATACGTTTGTGGCCGATAACGTCAGCAACCGCGTATTTATGGGGCAAGATGTTATCGCCGCGCTAGAAAGCACGGAACGGAGCGCAGCAGAACAAGAGCTGTTAAACTCTATGCCGCAAGTAGTCAACAGCGATTTTATCAAAACGCTTAAACAGCAGTCGGCCCAACTGGCCGCCGAACGCGCGCGCTTGGCCGCCAAATATACGGACAAACACCCCGATTTGATTTCCGTACAAAACCAGTTAAATGCCGTCAACGCGCAAATCAATACCGAAACGCGCCGCTTGGTACAAAGCATTAAAATTGAGCTTTCCGGCCAGTTTTCCGGCAACAACATCCGCGTGATTGACCCTGCCGTTACGCCGGAAAAACCGGTCCGCCCGCGCAAATTAATCAAT
>CALYRQ010000135.1 GCA_945483375.1 uncultured Elusimicrobia bacterium | reverse complement strand
GCATGGTATGCGATTTTAAAGTCGTCAAAACACTGCTGGACGACAACCTGCCCGACCACCAATTTTTAAATGACTGGGTGGAAAATCCCACCGCCGAAAATTTGGCGCAGTTTTTGTTCGCCAAAATCGGCGCGGAATTAACAAAAACGGGCCTAAAATTAAAAACGCTGGAAATTTGGGAGAGCGAAAATGCCGCAGCCGTCATGGAAGGTTAACGAGGTTTTTTATTCCATTCAGGGCGAAGGCAAACACACGGGTATGCCCGCGGTGTTTATCCGCCTGGCCGGCTGCAGCATGAACTGCCCGTTTTGCGACACGAAATACGCCTTTCAAATCGGCGAAGAATGGGACGACACGCGCCTAATCCGCGAACTGGAAAAATACCCGTGCAAAACCGTGGTGGTAACGGGCGGAGAGCCCACGGAACAAGACGCCCCCGCGCTGTTTACCGCCCTAAAAAACGCGGGCTATACAATCCACCTGGAAACAAACGGCTCTATCAATACGGACGTCAGCCGCGTGGATTTTGTGTGCGTATCGCCCAAACAATACGTCAGCCCGGAAATGCTCAAAAAAGCGGACGTGATTAAAATCGTCGTCGGGCAGGACACGGATTTGGAAGACGTACAACGCTACTATGCGTACGAAAACGCAAAAACGCAAATTTATCTTCAACCCGAAAGCAACAAACAGGAGAACATCGACCTATGCGTAAAACTGCTAAAACAACATCCCGCCGCGCGGCTAAGCCTGCAAACGCACAAAATGGCAAACTTCCGTTAACGGAAGAGAAAATTTTAAACAACCTGCGCGAAATTTTGGCCTATATCGGCGACGACCCGTCCCGCGAAGGCCTTTTGGAAACGCCGCACCGCATTTTGCGCAGCTGGAAAAAACTCTACGGCGGCTACAAAATGAAACCGCAGGACGTGTTAAAAACGTTTACCGAAGGTTCCTGCGAAGAAATGGTGGTACTTAAAAATATCGAGTTTTATTCCACCTGCGAACACCATTTACAGCCGTTTTTCGGCACAATTTCCATCGGCTACCTGCCCAAAGGGCGCGTGCTCGGCATTTCCAAACTGGCGAGGCTCGTGGAAGTGTTTGCGCGCCGCCTGCAAATCCAGGAAAAACTGGTGGCCGAAATCGCCGACAGTTTGATGGAAACCTTAAAACCCTACGGCGTGATGGTGGTATGCAAAGCCAAACACATGTGCATCAGCTCGCGCGGCATTGAAAAGCACGACGCCGTGATGGTAACCAGCGCAATTCGCGGCGCGTTCAAAAAAATGGAAGTGCGTAACGAATTTTTGGAAATGATTAAATAGAGATTCCGCGTTCCGCGACGGAGAAAACATGAAACCGCAATTAATGGGCATTATAAACGCCACACCCGATTCTTTTTACGACGGAAACCCGCAAAATAATCTGGCCTCTTTAATGGCCAAATGCAAAGATTACGTTCGCGACGGAGCCGATATTTTAGACGTCGGTGGCGAATCCAACCGCCCGTCGGCCGAACCCGTCCCAGAAGAAGAAGAAAAAGCGCGCGTACTGCCGCTTATCGCCGAAATCCGCAAAACGTGGAAAAACGTGCCCGTATCGCTTGACACCGTAAAAATTCCCGTCGCCCTCGCGGGCCTTAAAGCCGGGGTAAATATTATTAACGACGTAAGCGGCACGCCGGATAAAGAGATGTTCAAACTCGTAAAAGATTTTAACGCCGAAATCGTCGTCATGCACACGCGCGGTACGCCGCAGACCATGCAATCCCAAACCGAATACGCCGACATGCTGGCCGAAATTAAAGATTTTTTGGCGGATAAAATTGCCGAAGCGCAGTCTTGCGGCCTTGCCAAACAGAACGTAATTATCGATGTAGGATTCGGGTTTGCCAAAACGCGCGAACAAAACTACGAACTCTTAAAACACCTCGCTTTTTTCAAAGACTTGGGCGTGCGGATGCTGGTCGGTCTGTCGCGCAAAACATTCCTCAGCCAAAAGTGCGAAGGCGCTCCCAAACGCAAAGCCCAAACGCTGGCCGCCAATTTGGTGGCGTTGCAAAACGGGGCGGACATTTTGCGCGTGCACGACGTAAAAGAAACGCGCAAAATCATCAATTTTTACGAAGAACTGGAGAGTTCCAAATGACGCAAGTTTACCTTACGCAAACGGGTTCTTTCACCGCACGCCACGGGCACGGCGGCACGCTGTCCGAAGACGTGCACGAACACACGTTTTGCTACGAAGTCACCTTCCACGGCCCGCTTAACCGGGAAGGATATCTGATTGATTTCCGCGAACTTTCCGCCGCGTTTGAAAAAGAAATCAACGCGCATTTTTCGGGCCAAAATTTAGGTGATTTTTTTGATAATCCCACCACCGAAGCCCTCTGCCTGTGGATTTACAACCGCGTGCGCTGCCTGTTCCCGCACCTGTACGCCGTAAAAGTGGCCGAAGAAAAAGACCGCTGGGTGGAATACCGGGGAGAAGAATAATATGCCGCAAGCCGTCATCGCATTGGGGAGCAACATCGCCCCCGCCAAAGAAAATATCGACCGCGCCCTGGCCGCACTAACCGAACTCGGCACGGTAAAAGAAACCGCGCCGTACATCGTATCCAAGCCGGAAGGATTTACAAACCAGGCCGATTTTATTAACACCGTCGCCATTTTAAGCACGCCCTACGCTCCGCTTCCGCTTCTAAAAAAATTGAAAGAACTGGAAACGCGCCTGGGCCGCACGCCCACATTTCCCAACGGGCCGCGCGTGATTGATTTGGATATTCTTTTTTATGATGACAAAATCGTGTTTGAGGATGACGACAAATACCCCCTCCTCGTTCCGCACCCGCGCCTGCATGAACGGGAATTTGTGTTAAAACCGCTTTCTTATATATTGCCGGAATACGTACACCCCAAACTGGGCAAACCCGTCTACCGCCTGTACAGAGAACTGATGAAAAAAAAGGGCGCGCCCGAATGTCGAATTTTGTAAAATAAAGGGGATAGCAGTTATCCCATATTTAAGGAGAACGTAATGAAAAAAGTAGCTGCCGTATTAGCCGCCGCGTTGTTCTTGGGCGCGTGCCACTGCACCTGCACAAAAACCACGTGCAAAAAACAAGCTCCCGCCCCGAAACCGGCGGTGCAGGCTCCCGTAAAAAAAGCCGAACCCGTTAAACCCGCCCCGGTGAAAGAAGAAGATTTTGCCGAAGTCGCCCAAGTGGCCCGCAAAACGGACAAAGGCCTTGTATTGGCCTACAAAAAACCGATTAACTTCGCCTACAACAGCGACGTAATCGCCGACGATTCTTTGCCCCAAATCCGCCGCACCGCCCGTGCTCTCAAAAAATATCCGAACAGCACCGTGCGCGTAGCCGGCTACACCGATTCTTTGGGTGACGCCAACTACAACGTGGACCTTTCCCAACGCCGCGCCAAAGCGGTGGCCATGGAACTCGTAAAAGAAGGCGTACCGGCCAAGAACGTATCCTTCATCGGTTACGGCGCCGCCAACCCGGTGGCTTCCAACAAAACCAAAGAAGGCCGCGCGCAGAACCGCCGCGTGGAACTGGAAATCACCAACAACTAAGTTTTAATTTACGGTTTACACACGCCCCGGTAACCCCGGGGCGTTTTTGTTGC
>CALYRQ010000134.1 GCA_945483375.1 uncultured Elusimicrobia bacterium | reverse complement strand
GCAACAGATTTGAGAGAGCTGGACTTCGGACTGCCCGGAGGATGTCCGTCCCAGGGGGGGCCCGGAGATTTAAGCTGGGCTAATTGTGGGAAATTTTCCATTAATTATCAGCACGGTTCCAACTGTGACGTCCACGGTTCCAACGGGACGACGTGGAGCACGGGTTCTTTGCGTTATGAAAAACGGATGACGGTCGGCGGGTGTACGGGCGGGAGTTTTTGCCATGCGCAAACGTCGGATAACGTTGCCCAAAGCGTATGCAAAAGCCTGGGGGGAACGAACCCCACGGCAAATGCGCTTTTCGGCGGATTTACGCGTTATACGCTTCCTTAAAACATAAAAAATCCCCGGGGAAACCCGGGGATTTAAATTGTCTGTTCCGGGCGGCTGCGCCGGAAATTTTGTTACTTCTTCAGTAAATTTTCAGACGGTTTAAAACGCACTTTTTGTTTGGCGGGCACCTGTACTTTTTCGCCCGTTTTGGGGTTGTGGCGCGTTACGGGGCGCGCCGTTTTTAATTGGAACGAACCAAAATTGCTGATTACTACTTTGCCGTCCCGTTTCAAACCGTGTTTAATAATTTCAAAAACTTTATCTACCGACATTTTGGCCTGTTTTTTGTCTAAAACATGCCGGGTTAAGTGCCGGATTACGTCGTCCTTATTCATTTTCTTCGTCCTTTGGCCTATTTTTTTGTTGCGGAATAAATTTATTTGTTGCCCCGGTTGGTAAATCCCATGGCGTGCAGCAGCACATAGGGTTTTTTGCCCTGGCAGACAATCTGCCAAATGGCGTCGATAATCGGGGTTTTGAGGTTGTTTTTGCGGGCGATATCGTACACGCTTTGTACGGAGTTTACGCCCTCGGCAATCGTGCCCACTTCTTTCTTGGCTTCTTCCAAAGAAAGGCCCGCGCCCAGCTTTTCGCCCAAACGGCGGTTGCGGGAAATGGCGGACATACCCGTCAAAATCGCGTCGCCGAATCCGGCCAGGCTGTAGACGGTTCCCGCCTGCCCGCCCTGGCTGACGATGATATCGTTCATCTCCTGCAAAGCCTGGGTGATAAGGGCGGCTTTGGCGTTGGCGCCGTCGCCGATGCCGTCGATAACGCCGCATCCGATGGCAAGCACGTTTTTAATGCCGCCGCCGTATTCCACGCCGCGGCGGTCCGAAGCCGGGACGACGATAATCGGGTCCCCGCTCATTACGTCGCGGATTTCGTCCACGAGCGCCGGGTCTTTCCCGGCCAGCATGATTTTGGTCGGCACATTCTGCGCCACTTCCAGCGCAAAGCTGGGGCCGGAAAACGCGAGCGTTTTATCTTTCAGCTGCGGTAGTTCTTCTTCGATAAGTTCGCAAATGGTTTTAAAAGTCCCGTCTTCAATACCTTTGGACG
Source organism: uncultured Elusimicrobia bacterium (assembly GCA_945483375.1). Classification (GTDB taxonomy): domain Bacteria; phylum Elusimicrobiota; class Elusimicrobia; order Elusimicrobiales; family Elusimicrobiaceae; genus Avelusimicrobium. The sequence goes on along the minus strand of CALYRQ010000134.1, from coordinate 2,254 downwards.
CGCTGACTACAGGTACCGCGCGGCCGTTTAAAAGGGGTTTTAATTGTTCGCGGCAGAACGTGCGGATGGCTTTGGAAGAAATGACGAAAACGATCAAATCGGTGTCTTTTACGGCTTCTTCCACGCTAGCCGTCAGACGGATATTGTCGTGAATTTTAAAATTGGGGATGTTCGGGTGGCGGCCCATGGTTTTAAGCACGTTGAGCAGCTGTTCGTTGTATTCCCACAGCGAAACGCTGTAGCCTTTCTGGGCCAAATGTTGGGCGATAACGCTGCCCCAGATACCCGCGCCGAAAACGGTGATTTTATTTACTTTCATGTTCTTTTCTCTTTTTGGCGCCGTCTTCAAATTTAAGTTCTTTTTGCTGAAGCAGGCGTTTAATGTTGGGAACGTGTTTGTAAATGACGAGCGCGCCGATGGCCGTTACCATCAAGTTTACGGCCAGGGGGTGTTTTCCGATAAAAAAGCTGCAAATGGGGAGCACGATGCACGCCACAATGGAACCGATGGAAATGCGGCCCCACAACGCCACGCACACGACGAAAGACGCAAACGCGATGGCCGTCGGCACGGGGAGTAAAGCGGCAAATACGCCCGCGGAGGTGGCAACACCTTTGCCGCCGCGGAATTTAAGGTAAATCGTCCACATATGGCCCAAAATGGCAATTACGCCGCACGCGATGGCCACCCAGTAATTTTCCGGGCAGAAATGGCGGGCGAGGCAAACGGGGATGAACCCTTTTAAAGCGTCAATCAAGAAAGTGGAAATACCGGCCCATTTGCCGACGGTGCGGTAAACGTTGGCGGCGCCGGGGTTGCCTGAACCGTGTTCGCGGATGTCAATGCCCATGGCGCGTTTGGCGATGAGGTAGCCGGTCGGGACGGACCCGAGTAAATAACTGAACAAAACGAGAGTGATTACGGTAATAGTCATATCCTCATTATATTATATTTGGCGTTTGGGCAACAGGGCTTTATCCAAAAAAGTGGTTTTTTGGGAGTTTTTTATATACACTAATAATATGAAAAAATTATCGCTTTTATTATTGTGTTTATGTGGTTTCTTTCCGTTTGCGCACGCGCAGGAAGAAGAAGGCCCGCGCGTGAATGAAAACGCATTCTTGGTGCAAAAGGAAATTGACGTTTGGCGGACGGATAAAACGTACAATTCGCAAGCCGCCGTGTATGCCTGCCAGGCGGTGCGGATTCATAAAAACTGGTTTTTGACGGCCGCCCACTGCGTGTATACCGCGTGCAGCGGTTCCCAGCCGTGTACGGTGCAAATTACGCTGGCCGAGGCGGAACTGCGCCAAATGGCGCGCGTGTATCACAGCACGTCTTCCCAGCGGGTGTTTATTTATCCGGGTTTTTTCCCGGGGCAGAACCGTATCAGCAGCGTGGACGTAGCTTTAATCCGCTTTGAGCCGGAATCGGCCGATTTTTCGTATGAAGCCAAGAAAAAGAGCGTGTGGGAGCCAATTACGCAAGAAACTTTTTACGCCCGCCTGCCCGACAGCCCCGAAACGCAGGACCAGCTGAACGCTTCCGGCGGGCGGCTGGTGAGTTCCGCCAATTTGGGGAATTCTCTTTTCCGGCCGGGGATTGTGGTGCCCAAGACGGTCCGCGGCGAAGTATTTTATTTGCAAGCTCCCTCCGACGATATTTATTTTGTGGAAAAACTGCAGCATTTCATTTCGCCCGGTTTTGGCGTACGCCGCGGCAATTCGGGCGGCGGCGTGTTTACCCCTCAGGGCGATTTGGTGGGGTTGGTGTCTTCGCTAATGTATTCCAAAAACGGCAGTGCGTCTTTTTATGACGCGGAGGGCAAGGCCGTTCTGACGCTTAGAAACGCGCGGGATTATTTCCTGTTTACTGGGTTTAACGGCGCGACTATGAATTTTATCCGCAATAAAGTGCCGTCTTTGCGCGTAATCGGGGCGGATATGGGTTTTGCGGAGCCCGTTAAAAAGAATTTTGAAGAAATTGTAAAAATGATTAACGGCGTGTCGATGGATTTTTAAGCAGTTTAAGCAAACTTTCGTAATTGCCGTCCGTAGCCATTAGGGTAAGTTCCCAGGCGCCGGACGGCAATTCTTTTCGTCCGGTGACGAGGGCTTTTTCGTAGATTTTCCCGAGTGCGCCCAGCTGGGCGGGTTCCAATTTTAGGCGGCGCAGTTTCCAGCGGCGTGCCACGGCGTCTTCTACTTTTTGGAGCAGTTCCGTAAGGCCCGTGTTTTGCCCCGCGCTGATAAG
>CALYRQ010000133.1 GCA_945483375.1 uncultured Elusimicrobia bacterium | reverse complement strand
AATGGAAGGAAAGGTTTTTAATGTCTATCATAAGATATTATATTTTACCAAATATGGGCCATTTACTGGCTACAGACACAAAAACCTTTTAAAAATACCACACACCGCAACGAGGGTCAGTTTACCGAGTAAACGGATCCATACAGTTTTTTCCCGCCAAAAGATTTACAAACGTCTTCGCCCTTGGCGGTATAGTATCTACATAAACAAGAATCACTTTCAGCAACGGCGACAAGAAAATAACTGGTGTCTACGGGCAAACGATTTCCAGCCGCAATGATTGTTTCCTGTATGGACACCGCAGGAACAGCCGCCGCGAATGAAAACCATTTTGTTTCTTTGCGGGGAACAGTATTATACATATTGTCCGTCCCCGGAACGGTAATATCCAAATTATTTAAATCATTGGTATAGGAACCGTTTGCCATATAATAAGCCTTTTGGGCATCCCGTATGGCACGAACGATTGTAAACGCCTCGGCCGCGCGGGATTTTTCCACCGCCTTGGTGTACTGCGGCAACGCCACCGCCGATAATATGCCGATAATTAAAACGACGACTAATAATTCTATTAAGGTAAAACCACGTTTTTGACACATAGAAAATATCCCCCATTAATACGGTTTGGCGATTTTCTTTCATAGAGTCATCCCCGAAGTTTTTTGTCGGGGATCTATTCCTTACAAAACGACAGATTCCCGACTACAACATTCGGGAATGACGCGAGTGGAAAAAGCCGCCAGACCTTGGAATTTATCCCTATGTTATCAAAAAAAAAAAACGGGTCAAGCCCTTAGATAAGCGAAAAGAAAATAAACAGATTTTGGAAAATTGTTTATCCTAAATAAGTAAGAACGGACGGAAAAATGCTTTCCGTCCGTTCTACGAATTATGAAAGATAACAACAGCCGTTATCCTATTTCAACAGGTTTACCAAGCTAAAGGTAGAAACTTCTTCCTTCATCTTGGCAATCACCTCGTCCACACTCATCGCCGCCGTGTTCGTGCCGTCTTTGAGGCGTACGGTCAGCTTGCCCTCGGCCGCTTCTTTCGCGCCGATAATGGCCGTGTACGGAATGCGCTGCATGTGCGCTTCGCGGATTTTCAGGCCCAGTTTTTCGGGTCTTACGTCCAATTCGGGGCGCAACCCGGCCGCGCGCATTTTGGCGGCCACTTCTTTGGCAAACGGAATCTGGTCGTCCGTCAGCGTTAAGAGTTTAATCTGCACCGGTGCCAGCCAGAGCGGGAACCAACCCGCAAAGTGTTCGATAATCACGCCCGTAAAGCGTTCGATGGAACCGAACATCGCGCGGTGCACCATAATCGGGCGCTGGCGGCCTTCGGAGGATACAAACTCCAAGTCAAAGCGTTGGGGCAAGTTGAAGTCAAACTGAATAGTAGACAACTGCCACAGGCGGCCGATTGCGTCCATCACTTTAATATCGATTTTCGGCCCGTAAAAAGCCGCCTCGCCCGCATGTGTAGTGTAGGGAATGTTGTTGGTTTCCAACACGTGTTTTAAGGCGTTTTCGGCGCGTTCCCAGTCTTTTATGTCGCCGGTAAAATGTTCCGGGTGTTCGGGGTCGCGCGTGGAAAGTTCCACCGCGTATTTTTCAAAACCGAACGTTTTGAAAATGTGCATCGCAAATTCAAAACATTGTTTGACTTCGTCTTCCACCTGTTCGGGTGTGCAGAAAATGTGCGCGTCGTCCTGCGTAAACCCGCGTACGCGCAACAGCCCGTGCAGCGCGCCGGAACGTTCGTAACGATACACCGTACCGAGTTCGGACAGGCGCAGCGGCAAATCGCGGTAGCTTCTCAAGTGGGTTTTATAGATTTCCACGTGGAACGGGCAGTTCATCGGCTTAATCTGATATTTTTCGCCGTCGACTTCCATCGGGTGAAACATACTGTCCGAATAAAACCCCGCGTGGCCGCTGACTTCAAACAGGTGTAAGCGCGCGATATGCGGGCTGACGACCAAATCGTAACCGCGTTTCAAGTTTTCTTCTTTAATCCAGTCTTCCAAAAGTTTACGCAGCATACCGCCTTTGGGGTGCATCAAAATAAGGCCGGGGCCGACGTTGTCGTTAATGGAGAACAAGTCCAGTTCCGGGCCGAGTTTGCGGTGGTCGCGTTTGGCGGCTTCTTCCTGCTGTTTGATATAGGCGTTGAGTTCGTCTTTCGTATCAAAACACAGGCCGTAAATGCGCTGGAGCATGGGTCGTTTTTCGTCCCCGCGCCAGTACGCGCCGGCAATCGTGGTTAATTTAAAGCTGTTTACTTTGCCCGTGTGTTCCACATGCGGGCCGCGGCAGAGGTCGGCGTAGTCTCCGTTTGTGTAGACGGTAATCGTACCGTCCTCCAATTCTTCCAACAGTTCCAGTTTATAGGTTTCGCCGCGTTTAGTGAAAAATTCTTTGGCCTCGGCTTTCGTCATCTCTTTGCGCTCAAAAGGCTGGCGCGCTTTGATGATTTCTTTCATCTTGGTTTCAATGGCTTTGAGGTCCTCGGGCGTGAACTGTTTAGGGCAGTCAAAGTCATAATAAAAGCCGTTTTCAATGGCCGGACCGATACCGAGTTTCGTACCGGGGAACAACTGCTGCACCGCCTGCGCCATAACATGCGCGCACGAGTGGCGTTTTGTTTCTAATTCTTTATTTTCCATTTGGTTTTCGCTATGATCCCGCCGGCCACAACGACCGGGCCGGGAGTCAAAGGTCCTTGAATTAAGATATAATATTATATCAAATTGAGGAGTAGGCAAACCGTTATGCGTTTTTTAAAAAAATACCTGTTTTCCCCCTTTTCGTCCGATTGGAAATTATTACTCGTGTTATCCGTTCCCGCGTTATTGCTATGCGCGTTCGGGCTAAGCCAACTCGGGCGGATGACGCTTGCCAATTTACTGGCGGCGGAAAGCGTAAAACTCGTCTGCGAATTTTTATTTTTGGGTGCGCTACTCTCGCTACTAAATTTAATCGGCCTTAAAAACAAATTTGCCGCGGGCGCGGGCGCGTTTCTTTATTATATGACGATGACCGCGGACCTTATCTTGCTGTGGTACTTTAAAGAACGTTTCGGCGCGAAATATTTAGACACCATGGAAGGCGGCGATTACGGCTTTTTGACCGACTGGCGCGTACTTTCTTACTTTGCGCTAGTAGCCGCATTCTGCGGGTTTGCGGTCAAAAAGTTTTTTGTTCCCGCCACGCGCAAAACGGCTCTCCACCGCTTGGCCGTCTGCTTGGCGGGACTTGGCCTTTTGTGCGTGTTTCATCCGCTTAAATTATTGCCCGCGCCGGATAATTTTTACACTTCTTATTTAACGCCGCCGTCTGTCGTATACACGGTGCGCGCCGTACTGGCTTCTCAGCCCAAAGCCCGCCTGACGGACGATATTCCCGCAGACGTAAAACCGCTTGCCGAAGAGTACAATGTATTCTCCGCAAAAAACACGGGCGTGGGCAAAAACTACAAGCGCGTCATTTTGATAGCGTCCGAATCGCTCTCCAACAAGTATTTGCACCGCTTTAATCCGAATATCCCCCCCGCCGCCAGCCAAACGATGGATGCTCTCTTTGAAAAATATCCCGCCGCATCCCTGCAGCACGTAACGCTTTCCACCTTGTATGGACTGTCCGTGATTTTTACGTCGCACCCGTTTGTAAAATTATCGTACGAAAACGGCTACCCCGTT
>CALYRQ010000132.1 GCA_945483375.1 uncultured Elusimicrobia bacterium | reverse complement strand
GCCTTGCCGGAAGCCGCGTTATTTACGGTGACGGTATTGCCAAACAGGCGTCCGCCTTTGATACTTCCGCCTTGTTTAAGCGTGATATTATTTAACGAAAACTTCCCTTCGTCCGTTTTCCCAAGCGTTGTATTTTTGGATAATGATACCGTAGTTAATTCCGCGGTTTTTGTGCCTTTTAACTCTACCACGCCTTGCGTGCCGATATTCGTGCAAAAGTTTACCGTATTTCCTTTGGCCGGCTGGGCGGGGTCTACCGCTTCCAGCTTATTAAACGTTCCGACGGGGCTGGATAACACCGTGATAAACTTCATGCTTTCGGCGTAAGACATACTGCACAAAAACATCATTATCAATGCAGAGATAAGTTTCTTCATAATGGGCTCCTTATGCCTCCAAACAGCCCCGTAGAAGAACATTCAAAGCAAGACAATACGGGGATATATGGACGTAATAATCCCCACTGTATCAAAAAAAAAAAAGCGAGTCAAGGCCCAGAGGCTGGGCTCCCCTCTTGTCCGCGCTCTTATGATTAGTTTAAGCCACATTGTTTAGGACATGTTGCGAGCAAATGCACGACTTTTTGCGTCGGCAAAAAGTAACAAAAAAACAACGGATAAGAAAAAATCTTATCCGTTGTTTGGTTCCTCTTAAAATACGCAGTTATTTGAGCAGTAACTCTTTGGCGGCTTCAATCAGCGTATTTAAATGGTTCTCGCTGACGAATGTTTCCGCATAGATTTTTACAATGTTCTCCGTGCCGGAAGGGCGCACCAAAAACCACGAGCTTTGCAGGTAGATTTTAATACCGTCCGTATCGCGCACGCGGGTAACGCGTTCGCCCGCCACCTGGTGCAGATTTTCGAAATCCGCCGCTTTTAAACTTTTAATGCATTTTTTGGTGCCGTCGTCCGTCGGAACGTCCACGCGCGTGTAATACGGTTTGCCGTATTCCTCCGTCAAACGGTTATATAAATCGGCAATATCGCCCTCCACCGCCATAATTTCCATAAGCAGACACACGGCCAAAATGCCGTCTTTTTCCGGCGTCCAACCGCTGACGGACATCCCCGCACTTTCTTCACCCGCAAGCACGTATTTGCGTTTGATAATGCCTTCCACAAAGTATTTAAAACCCACATTTACTTCGTCCAGTTTTAAACCGAGCCCGTCGGCAATGCGGTCCAACAACGCAGTGGTTCCCAGCGTACGGCCGATGGAATAAGCATCGCGCACTTTATGGTGGCGGTACAAATAATCGGCCATCACGCACAGCGCGTGGTTGGGAGGAATCAATCCGCCCTTTTTGGTGGCGCAGCCGAAGCGGTCCGCGTCCGGATCACTCGCGCCGGCAAAGTCGTACGTGCCGTCTTCCACACATTTAATCAGCGGCGACATGGGATATTTAGACGACGGGTCCATGCGGATTTTGCCGTCGTGGTCTATCGGGATAAAATAGAAAGTGGGGTCTTGGATTTCGCTGACGATATCCATATTTTTAAGCTGGTATTTTTCTTTAATCGCCTTGTAAAATGCCAAGCTGCTTCCGCCCAGCGGGTGCACCGCAAATTTAAGCGGCGACGCGGCAATTTTTTTAAAGTCCACAAACCGTGCCAGCGCATCCACATACGGAGAAACCACATCGGTTTCGCGTACCAGGCCCTGCACGCGGGCTTCGTCCAGGCTGACGGATTTAATCTCTTCCGGGTGAGCCATATATTCGTTGGCGTATTTTTCGATGAGCGAAGTAAGCGCGGTGTCCGCCGGGCCGCCGTTCTGCGGGTTATATTTAAGCCCCATATCCTGCGGCGGATTGTGGCTGGCTGTGCCGTTCAGACACGCGCTGGCGCGGCCGCTGATAATTTCAAAAGAAAAAACGGGTGTGGGCAGCGGCATATCGGGCAGAATGACGCAAAGCCCGTTCCCGGCCAACACCTTGGCACACAGGCAGGCCGTTTCGCGCGACATCAGGCGCGTATCGCCCCCCACCAAAATCGGGCCAATGATATTTTGTTCTTTATGAATCCGCGCCACGGCCTGTGCAATCGCGCGCGCGTGCAACGCGCAAAACCCCGCGCCCAGCCGGCCGCGGTGCCCGGAAGTGCCAAATTTGACCGCTGTGGGAGCGGAAGAAGGATTAAAAAATTCGTTACGTAAAGAGTCTACGTCAATTTTGGTTTTCGTTAAAGTTCCGGCCAGTTCGCTTACCATATAGGAATCTCCTTTTGCGGCAAATTACGCAAGCGGGTTGCGCATGCGCCCGTCTTTTTCTATCATATTATATATCTTAAATTTTCTCAACGGGAGAAACCATGAAAAAAGTATTCGTTTTGATTTTTGCCCTTTTTGCTTTTGCTCCGTTTGCAAAGGCTTCCAACAACATCGCGGACGACTTTCGCAACCACTTCGACGCCAGTTCCAATCTGTCCGCTTACAATAAAGACATTAGTTCTTTAATCGGCATCGCGGACTTCCACACCGGCCGCGGCACCACCTTCCCCGGCTTTGACATCGGCGCCACTATGACCGCCATTAAACCTTCGTCTTCCAACAATATTTCTTCTGAAGATTATATTTACACCGGCTTTTTATCCGCCGAAACCAAAATCCCCGTGGTAGGGTTAGGCGTTGTCGTGCGCGGGACGGACATGAACGGCTTTGAATCGTTGGGCGGAGGGCTTAAATACAATTTCTCGGTGCTAGACACCGTACATTTTGCTTTGGGCGCTTTCTACGACCGCGCCAAAACCGATTGGTACACGCAGGACCACTATTCCGCCTCTGCTTCGGCGTCCATGAATGTGTTATTCTTAACGCCTTATGTGGGCATCGGTTACGATTACGGCGAAATTGAAACCCGCGGTAACTGGCGCGACAGCTACGGCAACATCATCAGCAACCGTTCTTCTTCCGACGGAGCCGTCCGCTACACCGCCGGGGTCAACTTTAAACCGTTCCCGTTTGTGTACGTGTTTGCTTCCTATACCAAAACGGCCGGGAACGAAGGCTTCCAGGGAGGATTGGGGCTTAACTTCTAACCCTTAACGCGCCATGGACTATAAACAGGAACTCAAAAACTTTTTCGGCGACAACTGCTTGTTCGATGAACCGATGGGAGCCCACACCACTTATCGCACGGGCGGCCCCGCGGAAGCGTATGTATACCCCAAAACGCCGGAAGAGTGGAGTTTTGTGTTGAAACTGGCGCAGTCTGAAAATATCCCGTTGCACATTATCGGATTTGGTTCCAACATTCTGGTAGGCGGGAAAGGAATCAGCGGCATCGTCTGTTCCACCAAACGCATGGACAGCGTGCTGGTAGAAGGAGAAAATATCAAAGCCCAGGCCGGGGCCGCGCTTGATAAAGTGTGCGAACTGGCCTGCGAAGAAGGGCTGGCCGGCATGGAAAAATTGTCCGGCATACCGGGTAGCGTGGGTGGAGCCGTTTATATGAACGCGGGTGCATTCGGGCAGGAAACGTTCGACTGTCTGGAATACTTCGACGTGATTGATTTTGAAGGCCGACCCGCCACCCTTTTAAAAGAAGATTTGAAATACGCCTACCGCAAAGTGGAAGGCATCGAAAATTACATTGTGCTTTCGGCTTCATTTAAACTGGCGAAAGACGACTTTACGCAACTGATTCAAACGCGTAACTTTATCTTAATCAGTTTATACTTATCAAGCATCATTAACGCTTCATCTAACTCTTCT
>CALYRQ010000131.1 GCA_945483375.1 uncultured Elusimicrobia bacterium | reverse complement strand
TGACCGCTTGGAAGAAAAAGTGGCCAGCCACGAGCGTATTTTAACCGAGTACGGCGTCAAAATAGATATCGTACTGGACGATGTAAAAACCATCAAAAGTTTATTACTTAACCGCAGAGGAGGGGAATAATATGCCCACATTGAGCAAAACAAGTTCGGCGCGGCTTGAAACGTGCCATCCGGATATTATTGCTGTCTGCCGCGAACTGATTAAACAGTATGACTTTTCCGTACTGGAAGGGCACCGGGGGGAAAAAGACCAAAATAAGGCTTACGAGGAAGGGAGCAGCCACGTGCGCTACCCATACTCGGCCCATAATAAAAAACCCAGTTTGGCGGTGGATATTGCACCATACCCGATTGACTGGGGCAATTTGGCCCGATTTCGGGAAATGGTTTTCCGCTTTGACGCTGTGGCCGCGGTACTTCGCGCCCGCGGCGAAATCCAAAGCCACTTTGAGTACGGAGCCTTTTGGCCGAATTTCAAAGATTATCCGCATATTGAAATTAAGGAGAAATAATTATGGAACATATTACGGGTGCTATTGCTTGGCTGAAAGCGAACTGGGCCGATATTTTGGCCTTATGGGCGTGCATTATCGGCACGGCGGAAATCGTCGTCAAATGGACGGACAGCAAGAAAGACGACGAGGTGCTTGGCAAAGTCCGCGCGGCCGGCGTGAAAGTGATCAGCTGGCTGACTAAATTCGGGTTTGAACAGCCCAAGGCAAAATAATGTGGAAAACATTATTAAAAGCGGTATTGTCGGCGGGGGCGGTGTGGTGCATTGCCGCCCTGTCGGCCAAACTGGCCCGTAAGAGCGCGGTGTTGGAACAAGCGGAAAAGGAGGCTCTAGAACGTGAAAAAGTGGATAAAGTGCTGGACAGCGTGGCTAATCTGCCTGCTGATGACGTGCGCCAACGGTTGCAGAACATCGGGCGTAAGGAGTAGCGCGGCTGTATGCCGGATCCGGTTTGATTATACGGATACGGGGGTAAACGAGCAGAATGCGCAGGCTATGTTGACTTTTTACTGTGCCTGCCACCCAAACGCGGAGGAGTGCCGAGGTCTGACAAAACTCTGACACCGCTCCTACATTTTATCGCTTTTTCCGCGGCTGTCGCTTTTTGATTTTACCGACGGTAAAAAGTGAAAAAAACGCTTTTTTAGACGGAAAAAAGCCCTCCGACGGAGGGCATAAAAAAGAGCCAAGAGGGGGGATCGAACCCCCGACCTACCGCTTACGAAGCGGTTGCTCTACCAGCTGAGCTATCTTGGCGAAAATCGGTTTTTCCAACTACCTATATATTTTACAAAAAAAGCGGATTTTTTGCACCAAAACGTATTTTTTCCGACGGGAAATCAACGCGTTTGCCTGTTGTTCAAGCGGCCAAAATGCGGGGTTTTCGCGGTTTTTCTTTAAAAACTCTTCTTCCGTCACGCCCTCCGGGCCCCGGCGGTAGCGGTCAATCCAGTCCAGCGCGGTTTGTCCGTCGCGTTCCAATAGGGCGATTTGCGTCAGATAAAAATACGTATCCGGGTTGACTGGGTCTGCCGCCAACGCGCGCTGAAAGGCCTTCTTGGCCAGTTCCATATTTTGTATTGCGTCTTCGCGGAATAGTTCGTATTCCGCCGGGCTTTTGGCGCGGGACGCATCCTGCGAGCGACGCATCGCCATAGCAAAGTACAGCTGCCCGAAATTATGGTGCAACAGCGGGTGATTCGGGGTGCGCGCGGCGACCGTATTCAAATCCCGCACGGCGCGTTCGTAATCGGTGGACGATTCTTTTTCGTCTCCGCGCGCGGCGGAGAATGTGCGCGTTAAATCCAGCGTTCCCGCCAGCGTATTGGCGCGGAATTGACGGTATTCCGTCTGAAAGGGGTTTAACCGCACCGCTTTGGAAAAGTAGGCAAGCGCACCGTCGGCGTTACGGACGTTAATCATGCTGACGCCCAGGCTGTAATAATGGTTGGCGCGGAAGAATCCCCACGCGCCGTACGCAAGCGCAACCCCCAGGGCCAGCGCGGTGAGTGCCGCGGCGGAAGTACACAACCGGGCCGCCCGCGCGTATGCCAGACACGCAATCAGCACGCAGGCCGCCAGAGTCAGCCATGCGCAGGCCATTAAAATAAACTGGCCCGCCGAGGTGATGCCAACTACGGATACAATTTCATAAAACTGGGTGCAGATTAAATACGCCGCAGCCACGAGTTCCGCCCACACAATTCCGCGCAGAATAAGTGCGACGGGAGAAATGCGTCCGTCAGAAAACGTTTCCGTTTCCGGCTGGGGCAGGCACAGGGCGATAATAAACCCCATAAAAAGCGCAAAAAACAGTCCGCTGGAAGCAAAGTGTACGCTGATGTCCACACCCGCATGCGTCAGCATGCCGAAGAAGGCGGACGTAATCCCGAGTAAATACAAATTCCGTTCGCGCAGCGTGGGAAGCTGGCCGGAGCATTTGAGGTTTTTGGCGGCCAATACCAGTAAAAAGACCGCCAGCCACAGGAAAATGGCCAGCCCGACGGTTCCGCCCGCTGTCCACTGTTCCAAAAATTCATTTTCGGCGTGTTGGGTTTCTGTGTTATGAGCGTTTTCAATATAAAAGATCTGCGGGCGTCGGTAAGCCGAATAAATAATTTTAAAACTGCCCGGCCCGGTGCCCAGGATGGGGGCGTCCTGCACCATTTCAAACGCGGAAAGCCACGTATACGTGCGGAAACTGACGGATTGGAAGCGTTTTAACGCAAATCCTCCCGCCAATATACACGCGGTCAGCACCAGGGCGGCTGCCGCAAAATTGATTTTTTTCAGATGTTTTTTTGCCGCCTTTGCCAAGCAGTTGGTGTAGAGCGCTGCGCCGCACGCGGCGGCCGCCGCATAGGCCACCCACGCGCCTTTGCTTTCGGTAAAAAACAGCGTGACCGCGCCGATTCCCAGCAGTGCCAACAAGTTTTTTTTGCGCGTTACCAAATAATGCGCCGCAACCGCGCAGGAAGAAAAAATCACAAAATCGGCATAAAAATTGGGATTAGCGTGCGTGGAAAAAATGCGTTTGGTAAAAAATCCGCGCCAAGGCATAAAATCTATTCCGGGGAAAAATCCGTCCAATACCTGCACCGCGCCGTATAATACGCTCACCCACGCCGCGACTACAATATATTTAACAATCGTCCGAACGTCGCTGACGGAAAACTCCGTGGCGGCCATCAGCGTGAGGCCTCCGTACAGCCAAAAACGGGCGAATTCTTCGGCCGCTTCCATTTTATAAGGAAAAAATAAAAACGCCAGGGTATTCCACCCCAAGTAGGCGAAAACGGGGAGTAAAAAAAGCAGTCTTTTGCGGGTGAACGGATTGGTTTTGCGGGCGATATTCAGCGCGGCCCATAACGCCAAAAGCAATACTCCGCCCATGTGTAAAAGCGTCAGTTTTACTTGCGCGCTGTCGTACGTGGCCGTAAAAAAACACACGCTGACAAGCAACGTAAGCATTCCCGTGCCGTGCGTTAAGGCCGTGTGCGCAAAGCGTTCAAACGCGTTTTTTGCGGCCGTTTTTTTCGGCCGGGCACTGGCGGCCGCACGGGGGGTGGTTTTTTTTATGCGTTTGGCGGACATATAAGACATCTTAACAAATTTAGGCCGCCGGATAAAAACATCTATTTGGTAAGCAGAATGCCACGCCGCGTTTATTTCCCGCGGCTGTTTACGGGTCGGTTAATCCTCGTTCTTCCTGGATTTTCAGAAGCCGGAACCCGAGTTTGATC
>CALYRQ010000130.1 GCA_945483375.1 uncultured Elusimicrobia bacterium | reverse complement strand
CGTACAGAAAACCTACGGGATGCCCCCAGTTTATCAAAAAAAAAAAACGAGTCAAGGCCGGGAACAACAGCATATAAAAGCAACGAAACGCAAAGAAAATTTCTTCGCGTTTCGTATATAAAATCGTAAGTTACCACCAGCTGTTACATCACCAGTTTTTGTGACGCCAGAACATCATCACCAACCAAATCAAAATCAAACAAATTCCAATCAGCATCCAAAACGCATGCGGATGCTGCGAAAGCGGCAGCGCCACGTTCATCCCGTACGCGCTCACAACGAGCGTCGGCACCATCATCCAAATGGTAATTACGTTTAATTTTTTAATTAAGAGGTTCAAATTGTTACTGACGATGGACGCCCGCGCGCCCAACAGCTGCGCCAAAATGTTGGAATAAATATCCGCCTGCGTTTTACACTGGATATTTTCCACGATAATATCGTCCAGCATTTCTTCGTCTTTTTCGTCAAATCCGATACGGGCGGACAAGTTGCGCATTTTTTCAAACACAAAGCCGTTGGAGGTAATAGCTTCCGCATAATACACCAAACTTTTTTCCAAGCTGAACAGGTTAAGCAAATATGTGTTATCCACAGACTCGGTCATTTTGTCTTCGATTTCTTCCGAAATCATGTAGATAATGCGCAAGTGTTCCACGTAGTGCGAAATCGAGTTGTATACCAATTTCAAAAACACTTCTTTAATCGTAGAAACCGCCAAAAAGCGTTTGCCCACAAACAGCGGGATGTCTTCCGCCAGGACGACTATCAATTTATCCTCAAATAAAAACATCCCCACGGAAGCCACTTTAAATTCCAGCTGGTCTTTGCCGGAATAGTTTTTGGGGCGTTTGTAAATCATGACGATATGCTCGGGTTCGAACTCCAAGCGCGGAAGTTCGTCCGGGTCCAGGGCGGAGGCGAGGGTATGCTCGTCAATTTGGTACAAATCCACCAAAAAACGCTGTTCATCGGCCGTCGGGTTGGTGTATACGTACACCTGCGCTTGTTCGGCGTCGGTTTCCAGTAATTTTTTATTCGAGATAATGTATTTTTTGAGCATTTTTTCGCCTTATATTTTACGGTTATATTTAAATGATACCACCTGCGGACGGGCTTGTAAAGTTTTTTCCGCCGCCTCAGCGGGATAGTTCCGCACCCAAATATTTTTTCGTTTCGCTAAATACCACTCCCCTCAGCAACCACAACGAAAGCAAATTCGGCACGCACATTACGGCGATGGCCGTATCGGCCAGTTCCCACACCAGCTTGGGGCTTAAAAATCCGCCGGCGCACATTACCGCCAACCACGCGATATAAACGGGTTTTTCCACGCGTCCGCGCACAAAAAAGCGCACCGCTTCCGCCGTATAATAACTCCAGCCCACCAACGTGCTGAACGCAAACAGCGTCAGCGACAGCAACAGGAATATATGTCCGCCGGGCAAAGAAGAAAACGCATGCCGGGCAAGTTCCGCACCGAACAACGCGCCGCCTTGCCAGTCCCCCGCTATCACCACGGCCACGCCGGACAAAAAGCAAATAACGAGCGTATCCCAAAACACCGTAGTGGCCGAAATAAGCCCCTGGCGGACGGGGTTGGGGGTTTGGGCTGCGGCGGCGGCAATGGCGCCAGAGCCGCTGCCCGCCTCGTTGGAAAGCACCCCGCGCGAAACGCCGTAGCGCACCGCTTCTTTTACCGTTACCCCCACCGCGCCGCCCAGTGCGGCAGTACCCGTAAACGCGCTTTTGAAAATACACATCACCGCCCAGGGCAACTTGGGCAGGTTCGTCAAAATAACAACCAGACACAATAAGATATACAGAACCGCCATAAACGGCACCAGCCATTTACATACGGCGGCGATTTTTTTAACGCCGCCCAAAATTACCGCAGCCGTCAGCAACACAAGCACGCCCGTCGTCCACCCGGCGGGAATGTGGAATACGGAGCCGTATATCGCCGCCAGCGAATTGGTTTGGATAAGCGCGTCGCCAAAGCCCATGAGGGCGGTGGCCGCCGCAAAAACCACGGCCCATTTGGGCATATTAAGCCCGTTTTTCA
This sequence comes from uncultured Elusimicrobia bacterium, assembly GCA_945483375.1. Classification (GTDB taxonomy): domain Bacteria; phylum Elusimicrobiota; class Elusimicrobia; order Elusimicrobiales; family Elusimicrobiaceae; genus Avelusimicrobium. The sequence goes on along the minus strand of CALYRQ010000130.1, from coordinate 1,754 downwards.
GCACGTACATCGGGCCGCCGACGTATTCGCCTGTAGCGGTTTTTTCACGGTATTTGACGGACAACACGGCCTCGGCGTACTTTACGGACATGGCAAACACGGCTGAAAGCATCATCCAAAAAAGAGCCCCCGGCCCGCCCGTGGAAACAGCCGCCGCCACGCCCACAATGTTACCCGTTCCCACCATAGCGGCCAACGCCAGCACCAGTGCGCCGAAACTGCTGACGGAACCCGCCGCTCGGCTCTGTTTGACGGACAGCTTAACGGCGCGGAACAAGTACTGCTGGATAAACTTTAATTTCCATGTAAAATACAACCCCGCGCCCGCAATCAGCGCGAGCATCGGCGCACCCCATAAAAAAGCGTTTATCCGAACGACAATTTCCGTTACCGCCTGCATAAGTTACCTCTGTATAAAAAATAAGACAATGTAAAATTTTACTAAATATCGGGCAACTCTTCCCACTTTTACTTACCCTTACAGCTAATATCCCCACCCTAATTAGGGGTATAACAATAAATATCCAACAGCATAGACAGAGTTTTTTCTTATGTTGCCCCGCCCCTTCCTCTTTGCCCGTCCGGCGAAGACCCGCGACGTTATCCCGGAACGCTGCGCGCCGCCAGCTCTAGGAACCAGGGCGTTTATAAAGAAAATCCTCTTCTTATTAGATTCTGAAACCAGAATGACAACAAAAATGGCAATAAATATTCCCCGGCGTAGCCGGGTTTTATAGACATAAAAAAAGAGAGAAGAAAAAACCTTCTCTCTTAAATTCGCACATAAAAAACAACTTAATAATGGGTTTCTTCCAATTCCTCTTCCAACGGGTCAATGGCTTCCAAACGGCTCCAAAACTCGTCAATGGTTTGGATACGTTCTTTCGGGTCCTCTTTCAGCGCGTCTTCCAAAAGTCCGTCCACCGCCGGCGGAATGTGCGGCGCCAATTTGGAAGCGGGAACAATTTTCTTTTTGGCGATGTCAAAACCTTTCACCGTCCACGGCACCTGGCCGACAAGCGCTTCATACAGGCACAGCGCCAGCGAATATACGTCCGACTGCTTGCGCATAAACCCTTTTTGCTGTTCGGGCGCCATATACGCAGGCGTACCCGCCACCGTGCGCGCGCCGGTTTCATGGTCGACGGATTTTTTGGCTACGCCGAAATCCATCACTTTGGCTTTGTCGTCGCCGTAAATCATGATGTTGCCGGGTTTTAAATCGCAATGGATAATATCCTGCGAATGCGCGTAATGAAGCCCGCGGCAAACGTACTCAAAAATCCGTTTGGCTTTGGAGAACGGAAGCCGCCCGTCGATATCCAGGCGGGTTTCCAGCGTTTGGCCGTCCACATATTCAAACACCAGGTAAAGCGCGCTTTCGGATTCGATAACCGTGTAAATTTCCACAATGCACGGGTGGCGGAGCAAAGCCACCATACGAGCTTCGGACAAGAACTGTTCGCGCACGTACGCACTGCGCACCAGTTCCGGGCGCACGCGTTTGATGGCCGCTTTGCGTTTGAGCACTTTATCGTACGCTTCGTACACTTTGCCCATGCCGCCTTCGCCGATTTGGCGGATAAAATCGTACTGTTCTTTCACTTCCACTTCCCGGCGGGAAAAAGCGTTTTTGGGCTGATGAAACACGTCTTCGTAACGCCAGTAGACGTACAATAAAATGGCCGCAAACACCGCCGCAAAATACAAAATAAACCAGGTGGGAGAAGACTTTTTCTGCGGGTTTTCCTCTT
>CALYRQ010000129.1 GCA_945483375.1 uncultured Elusimicrobia bacterium | reverse complement strand
TTCCTCTTTATAGCAGCGTTGGACGAGCCCTGTGGCGGTACGGATTAAATCGCGCACGACGAATTTTTTGTATACGATTTCCGCATAGTGCTTCACGTGCGCCGAGGTGGCCACTTTGTCCACCAGTTGGGTGAGGTAAATTTCCCCGCCCAGCTGGGTAAGCAGATTGCTGCGTTTTAATTCTTCGGAAAGCGTAACGATATCAATCGCCTGGCTGCGGTCCACCAGGTTTTTCATGGCCGCAAAAATCTTTTGGTGCGCGTCTTTATAGAAATGTTCGGGCTTTAAAATTTCAAACGCGGTTTCCACCGCTTCCGCATCCAAAAGCATGGAACCCAAAACAGCCATTTCCGCATCAATCGCCTGCGGAGGGATACGTTCTTCCAACAAATTGCTAGCCATAAATTATCCTTATAATAAAAAATCGGGACGGCGTTTACCCTGCGGTAACAGGCCATCCCTTTTATTGTATCAATTTAGCAGGAAAAAGGGGATAAGGGCTACTTTTCCGTATAACAATGGCAAGAGCTGCCCCCGCAGCCAGCATACCAAGAATCATTTTTCATTTCCGCGCTGCAAAGGGAATCTCCCGCGAAATCTGTTTCTTTATAAGCACAACAAATACGCTTGTTATTGTTGTAAACCCAAAGCAAAGCAGCCACCGAACGCGGCTTGTTGACGATTCCTTTCTTTAGCAAATAACACCCCACGCGGGCCCCTTCAGAACGACACAAGCCGTCGGCCAAGGAGACCTCGTTGCCGTTGGTGTTAGGAAATGTTACATCCAAATCCGATAAATTATCGGCATACCCTCCATTCGCCATAGAAAACGCCTGTTGGGCTTGGACAATAGAACGGGCCACCGTTACCATTTGGGCAAAACGCGACCGCATAACCGCTTTTTCATATTGCGGCAGCGCCACCGCCGCCAAAATACCAATGATAAGCACGACAACTAACAACTCTATAAGCGTAAACCCTTTCATAAAGGCCCCCTATATTACGGTTTGGCGGCTTACTTTACTTACGTCATTCCCGAGGCCTGTAATCGGGAATCTGCTGTTTTCTAAAGAGTAGATCCCCGACAAAAACCTTCGGGGATGACGCTATGAAAGTAAAGCCGCCGAACCTGAATTATCCCTATATTATCAAAAAAAAAAAACAATACAACCCCTTAGTATTTCCCCACAAAATTCGTTTCCTTATTTGATACCCGCCCTTAGTCCTGTTTATAAAACGCGTCCGGCGTTGCCGTTTATGCAGGCCTTAACCCGTTTATAAAATCCGTTCCGTACGGAGAAAGCATTTTATTTGTCCGAGCCGTAGGCGAGTTGTAAAATGCGCCGTACGGAACTGGATTTTATGGGTATGGCCTGCGAGTTTTTTGCTTACTTTTTGGCGACCCAAAAAGTAAAAATAAATTCTTTCTTTATCCTATTTTTCTTCTCTATATAAAAAGAAAAACCCCCGCTTGCGCGGGGGGTGTACAAAACGCAATTTCCAGTATTTATTTGGCTTCGGCCGCTTCTTCGGCTTTCGCTTCCGGTTTGGCGTCAGCGATTTTCTCTTCCACCGTGGTCAAAGGGTTGATCTGCACTTTGATCGTGGCGGTAACGGTCGGTTTCAAATAAATGCCCACTTCGGTTTCGCCCAAAGCTTTAATAGGCATATTGAGTTCGATAGAATCTTTGGCGATGTTGTGGCCGAGCGCGTTCAACGCTTTGAAGATATCGGCTTTGTTTACGGAACCGAACACTACGCCGTCGCTGTTGACGGTTTTGGTGAACGGAAGCACGACACCGGCCAATTTTTCAGCGATGGCGCGGGCTTCGGAAAGTTCCGCTTCAATGCGTTTGGCGCGGCGTTCGGCGCCGAGCTGCCAGTTCTTGATAGCGCCTTCGGTGGCGATTTCCGCCAAGCGGTGCGGCACCAAGAAGTTGCGGGCGTAACCGGGCTTTACATCAACGATGCTGCCCACCATGCCCAAATTTTTGACGTTCTGTTTCAAAATAACTTTCATTGTTCGTCCTCCGGCTTATTTTTTGGGCAAAGAATACGGCAAGATGGCCAAGTTGCGGTCGCGTTTGATCGCTTTGGTAATCTGGCGCTGGTGTTTGGCGCAGGTGCCGGTAATTCTTCTGGAAAGGATTTTGCCGCTTTCCATGGTGAAGGACTTTACAAACTGAAAGTTCTTGTAATCGATATTTTCGATTTTTTCCGCGCAGACTTTGCAGACTTTTCTTCTGCTTTCGAAGCGCTTTTTGCCCATAAACGGACGCGCCGGTCTTTCGGGGCGGGCGGCCGGAGCGGCGGTGTTGGCCGCGGGGGCTTGGGTTTTAATTTCTTCGGACATTGGATATTCCTCTTGTCTTAAAGTTTAAAAGGGCACGTCGTCTTCCATCACTTCGGAAGTGGGGACGTCGTCCTTAGCGGCCGCGTGGGTTTCGTAAGAAGAACCGCTGGCGGCACCGGATTCCAGAATTTGGATCCGGCGGGCCGTAACCTGCAGGGATCTGCGGGTTTGCCCGGTTGTTTTGTCGGTGTATTCGCTGCTGGTGAGGCGGCCTTCCACTTGAATGGGAGTCCCCTTTTTCACCCGGTCTTTACACCGGTCGGCTGCCGCGCCCCAAACCACTACGGGAACGAAAACCGTGTCGTCTTTCCACTCGTTTGTGGTAGCATCCAAATATCTGCGGTTCACCGCAATATCACAACGGCACACTGCCTGGCCTTTCTGCGTAAACGCCACATTCGGGTCACGTGTTAACCGTCCGACTAGAAGGACAAGATTTTGTTCCGGTAATTTGATTTGTGCGGGCATATTTTAACCTTATTTTGCAACGACAGGAGCCGGTTTGGCTTTGACTTCCATGGCGATCATGGTCATGGAGCGGAGCACTTTTTCGTTGAGTTTCAAAGCACTATCGAAAATTTTTACAAATTTCGGTTCGGCTTTAAATTTCAAGTAGAGGTAGAAACCGTCGCGAACGTGGTTTACTTCGTGGGTGAATTTTCTTCTGCCCAATTTTTCTTCGCTGGTTACTTCCCCGCCGTGTTTGGCGATAAGTTCTTTCGCTTTCAACACGAATTCGCCCACTTCTCCGTCGGAGAGTTGGGGTTTAACAATAATTACGCTTTCGTAAGTTCTCATATACTCTATTTTATTTGCGTTTTGTTTCGTCAAAAAATCCCCACGGGAATTTTTCATCCCGCGAAGTTTTTTGCAAATCTCTTTCGGGCGCGAACACACCTGTGGCCCGGGCGGATTTTTTCCTATAGATATTATAGCAAAAAAACCGGGAAAAAGACTTTTTTCTAAAAACCATTATTTAAAATTGTACGTAGCATAGGAGTCATTGGAAGATGACGGCTCCGTTGTGTTTGTTTCCAACTTGCAAACCCGCTGGGCCACATCTCCCTGAGAATAAGATGCGTGACATTTCCGAACGGTAAAACCGGCATACATTGCAAACCCCGGCACGCCGGCATTCGAACTGGAACACTGAACACTTCCCGTTGCATAATCACGCAAAGTACACCTCCCCCATTTGGACGAGATTGCATTATACGTCCCGAAATCATTTTCCAAGGACAACGACGAGCCAAAATCAAAATCTAAGGCGGAGAAATCCTGCGTATAGGTTCCGTTGGCCATATAATAAATTTGTTCGGCCTTGGCAATAGCAGTCCCCATTAATACCAACTGCTGGTAACGCGATCGCGCAACAGCCGTTTGGTATTGCGGCAGCGCAACGGCAGCCAAAATACCAATAATTAATACAACGACTAATAATTCAATAAGCGTAAATCCGCGTTTTGTCATTCCCGGGCACCGCACGGTGAACCGGGAATCCAGATTTAAATAAGGTT
>CALYRQ010000128.1 GCA_945483375.1 uncultured Elusimicrobia bacterium | reverse complement strand
AATGTGCGCCGGCCGCAACCAGTATGGCGGCGATTTCGGTATGCCCGCCGTCCTGTGCAATTTTAAGCGGCGTCAGTCCCGATTCCTGCCCGTCCATAATGTGTTTGGCGTTCACGTCCGCTCCGGCGGAAACCAGCAGTTCCGCCAGTTCTTTATTGCCCGTTTGGCAGGCCATCATTAAAGGCGTGTAGCCCGTATCTCCGGCGGCGTTTACGTCCGCTTTTGCGTCTACTAACAGCCGCGCGGCTTCGATATTCCCGACGGTACACGCATATAATAACGGAGTTCCCATATTGGGGGCAGTGGCGTTGACTTCCGCGCCGGACGCTATCAGCTCTTTTACTTTTTCCGTTTCGCCCGCTAAAAGCGCATAGTGAAGCGGCGTGATTCCCATCGAATTGTAAACGTTTTGGGCGGCCTGTTCTGCCTCGGCGGAAGGGGTGATTTCTTCCGCGCCCGCCCGGCGCAGAATATCGGCAACTTCGGCTTGCTCGTTATTGACGGCCGCCGTCAAAGCGTTTTCGTCAAGTTCCTGGCCGTACAAAAATACGCGGGCATTTTTATCGGCTCCCGCTTCAAGCAACATATGGACGATTTCGGCATTGCCGTTCATGGCGGCGTCTATCAGCGGCGTGCGGCCGGAGGATGTATTGCGTTTGTTCACGTCCGCTCCCGCGGCGATTAATTCTTTGGTAAACAAGACAAAATTTCCGTCTACGGCCAAGTTTAAAGCCGTTTCGCCGGACGGCGCCTGATAGTTTACGTCCGCGCCTTCTTTAATCAGCGTGGAAACCGTGTTTCCCGCGTTTTTGCGAACGGCGTTCATCAGCGGCGTAAAACCGTCTTTATCCGGCGTGTTTATGTCTTGCGCGTCCGGCAAGCCCTCAAAGATGTTTTCGGGATTTTCTTCCCAGTAATTAACGTCCGGTCCGGCGACGGGGCGACCGTTCTTCTTTAAATTTTCCGCTGCTTCGGGAAAGTGTGTTAAAGCGCGTTGGCGGTATTCGTCCCAATTTTTGGCCGGATTTTCGCTGTCGTTGTATTGTCCGAAAACTTGTTGGAAACGTTCAAACGGCGTATCTTCTTTTTTAGCTTCAAAAGAAGCCAATTCTTCTTTATTGTTATTTATCTGGTTATAAGCGTACAGCGTTACTTTGCCGTACGGCTCAAGCGTAAAAAGAAGCGCGTCCCATTTCCCCGCGCCGCCCAAAATTTTGGCTTTTAATGTTTCGCGCGGCAGTTCCGTTTCCAGCGCATAGACTTTATTTTCCGTAATGGAATACCACATTAAATCCAGCTTGTAGGGTAGGGGCTTTTCATTTTCCAGGCGGATGGAGTGAATGGAAGACGGCGCCTGATTTTTGAAAAACAACGGCGGGTAGCTATAGATCTGGTCCTCATTTGTAGGACTTAACGCAAATTCGGCAAACATCATTTCCGCCGGATATAATACGGGGCCTAAAAAATGCACCGCGTATTCGGCGACGCCCTGTTCCGCTTTTTTCATTTCCATCCATTCTTCAAGCGATTTTCCGCTTTTTATTCGTTCCAGATCGTTGGAAAAGGTTTGGCGCATTTGTGCATAAGTTTTGTTAAATGTTTCTTTTGGAAAGTCGAGAATTTTGTTGTGTTCCTGCTGTTTAAATTTTTCCACGTCCTCATCGCTTATTTTTGCCATATCTTCGCTGGAAATGCCGAAGCGTTTAGCTATGTCTTCTTTCGTTAATTTTTGGTTTTTTTCCGCTTGTTTTAGAGGAGTATAGGGGTATCTTTCATCGTAACGGAGTACTGCGGAAAGTATTTCCTGCGCTTTTTGGGGATTCGTTTCAAAAAATTCCTCTACCGGCGTTCCAAGCTCGTTTAACAATTCGACCATAATTCCCGGATCGTCTATGGCTCTGGGATAGGTAAAATACATGGTCAACGCTCTCATACGCAAAATGCAGTACCAAAACGCTTGTGTTTCGGGCGTATCCCCTAATAATTGTAACGGCTGTTGGACACCGTACTTTGCATCTTGTAAGATTTTTGTCAATAAATGAGAATAATCCAATGTTTCGAAATAATCTTTCGGTACGGTTTGCAGTTCGGGATTAATTCGTTTCGCCAGTTTTTCCTGTATTTCGGCGGTAGCGTAAGGGATAGCGGCTTCGTCCGGCTTAGGGCCGATACAGCCCGTTTGCGAGGTTAATACGGCAAACGCCAGGGCAAAAAGATTGAGTTTTTTCATAGTTTCTCCGTGAGGGAACAGAATATGCTTCTTGTGTATTTTATCAAAAAAAAACAGAACAACTGTTTTAGGGGGTGGGGAGATTCTTTCTATTTTCCGCGAATGCGTTTTATGTTGCGGCGGTGTTCGTCAAAAGTTTTGCTGAATACATGCCGTCCGCCCGATTCCGCCACAAAGTAAAGCGCTTCAAAATCCGGTTGCGGATTGAGCACGCCAAGGACGGATTCGTAACTCGGGTTGCAAATCGGCCCGGGCGGCAGCCCCGCGTTGCGGTAGGTGTTGTAGGGGGATTTAATTTTTAAATCTTTATAGGTAAGACCTTTTTTCCAGTAGCGGTTTTCTTTAAGGTTGAAACCTAAAGCATACTGGACGGTGGGATCGGCTTCCAAGCGTTTGCCGATGCGGAAGCGGTTTAAATAGACGGCCGCGATTTTGGGGCGTTCGTCGTGCACGACGGCTTCGCGCTCCACAATGGAGGCCACCGTTAAAACTTGTTGCTCGGTTAAATCGGTTTTATATGTTTTGAAAAGCGGCCCGATTTTTTTCTTGTATTGGTCCACCATTTCGTTTACCACTTTGCGCGCGGGCGTATTTTCGGCAAACAGATAGGTGGAGGGGAACAGTTTTCCTTCTAAATTTTCCCGGCGGACGATATCCAAAAACGCGTGCGGATCCGTAATTCCTTTTTCGCCCAGCATTTCGGCGATTTCTTCGCTCCGCCAGCCTTCCAGAAACGTGACTTTTTCGTAGTGGGTGCACTTGCCGCTTTTAATGCAGTTGATGACTTCAAATGAGGATGTATTTTTACGCAAATCGAAGCGCCCGGCTTTTAAGTCGCGCGCGGAAGAGGTAAGCTTTAAAAGTACTTTAAACGCAAACTCGCTGCGAATAACGCCCTTTTCTTTCAGCATGCGCGCCACGGACGAGCCGCTTTGCCCGGGTTCAATGGTAACGACGGTTAAATCTCCTTTGCTGCAAAAATACGTTTTTGCGCCCCACGCTAAAAACGCGAGCGCAAAAATAAAAACTCCGCAAAAAAGGAGAAACCGTTTCATCTGTTATTTCACCAGTTTAAAGAAGTGGCGTTTGCCCGCCTGCAGCACGTCGCCGGATTCAAACGAAAGCATGCCGTCCTGCGTCACTTTTTCGCCTTTTAAGCGTACCGCGCCTTGCTCAATCAGCCCGCGGGCTTTGTTTTTGCTTTGCGCGGCTCCGGCCGCAAACAAGACGGCGGAAAGCGTGGCGCCGGGTTCGGGCTTAAATTCCGGGATATCGGTGGGGAGTTCTTTTTTTGAAAATACTTTTTCGAAGTTTTCAAGCGCGGACTTGGCGGCTTCTTCGCCGTGGAAGCGCGTAACCAACAGGCCGGCCAGTTTCTTTTTGGCGGCCATGGGGTGCATGGCTTTTACTTCGTCCATGTTTTCGCTGGTTAAAAGCTCGTAGTACATGGGCATCAGTTCGTCCGGAATGGACATCAGCTTGCCAAACATGTCGTTCGGTTCGTCGTTAAGACCCACATAGTTGCCGTAGGATTTGGACATTTTCTTAACGCCGTCCAACCCTACGAGAAGCGGCACCGTAATAGCTACCTGCGGTTCCTGCCCGTGGTTTTTCTGCAGTTGGCGGCCGACGAGTAAGTTAAAAATTTGGT
>CALYRQ010000127.1 GCA_945483375.1 uncultured Elusimicrobia bacterium | reverse complement strand
GTACGGCTTCGCGCGTGAGATAGCGGTAATGCCGGGCTTCGTAAGGGTATCCGCTTTCTTTTTCCGCTTCGGCCTCTTTGGGGAAGGACAGGCTGAACCCATATTCCCCCGCGTGTTTGCGCAGCCAAATAAGTGCCGGAATATTTTCGTCCGCCGGATTTACCGTATTAAAATCCACCGCCGTACCCAAATGATGTTGGGATTCGCCCGCCCGGGCTACATATCCGCTGGGTTTCCCGTTGTTCCTGGCCAAGTTTTGCTGATATAATCTGTCTTGGTCTTGCCAGGTGCGGTAGGTGGAAATCGGTACCAGCCGCACTCCGTCCTTTTGGGCGGCCTCAATCATTTTCATCATTTGTTCCATGGCTTCCCCTCGCAGTTGTGCCCTTTTGGGCCAGCCCGTATTCCATTTGTCGACTAAATCTTGCGGGCGGTAATCCTTCGCGAGTACATGTGACGGATCTACCAAAACGATCCACTCCCTCTTGGGGCCCAATACTTTATACGCTGCCTCGAAACGTTTTTGTTCTTCGTTTGCCAAAGATAAACCGGCGCAGCGGGTTGTACAGCGTAATATTTTTTCTTCTTGGGATAAGAAAAAATCGTTAAATCGGTTCCGTATTTGTTCAAAAGACGGCGTATGTGCTTTGTCGGCGGCTTGTTCTTTCGGTTGGGCCGTGCAGGAAACGGCCAACAGGCAAAGTAAGGCGGATAAATAAATTTGCATATCAATCTCTTAACTGTATTATAGCTGTTTTATGTTCCCCTTCCAATCGACTCAGTCGAAGACGGGGTTTTGTCTATTGGGCTTGACTCGTTTTTTTTTTTTGATAAATTAAGGTCATCCCGTAGTGTTTCTTTATAGGCTCTTCTGTTTGTGGTTTGTTTTATTAAAAACGGCGGATTCTGAGGTTCTGCGGGCCGCCAGACTCAAAATGGGGGAACGAATGAAAGGTTTTACGTTAATAGAATTATTAGTTGTAGTTTTAATTGTAGGAATTTTAGCATCTGTTGCACTACCGCAATACGAGGTTGCCGTTCGAAAAGCCAAGTTGACGCGGTTGCTGCCATTTTTGCGTGCCTATAAAAACGCGCAGGAAGTCTATTTTATGGCGAACGGCATATATGCGGATCGAGCGGAGGTGTTGGATATCGCGCCGCCAGCGGGTTGCCAGATTGCTTCCTATGGCCATATATATTGTCCGCAGTCTTTTTATGATAATGATGTAGATCGTGGGCTCCTCTATGTTGTAGCATATCCTATCGCTTTCCGGGGGGATAATTCTTTCCGTCAAGCGGAGAACGGATATGTGATGTGGCTGGCGCATTCTGGTTATACGGGGGAAATGGCTTGCTTGGCGCAGCCGGATAGTGCTATTGCGGAAAAAGTATGCAAAAGTTTGGGCGGGATAAAAGACAGCACCCGCCACGTGTTTTTTGGGCAAGATGTATATCTTCTGCCCCATTAATTAACATGCGTTGATGACGCCTACCGGAGCCCAAGTTTTGTGCTGGCGGATTTTACTTTTTATCGCCTTTTAAACGCAGTACTTTTTCTTTAAAAAAGCGGGCCAGGCCGCCGCGGGAAGTTTCGCGGTAGTCGTTGTTCATGTCCAGGCCGGTTTGCATCATTGTGGCCAGAACGTCGTCGTAAGAAATGCGGTGCTCCCCGTCGGACATCAGCGCATAGGTGGCGCAGTCCAGCGCGCGCGAGGCGGCCAGCGCGTTGCGTTCAATGCACGGGATTTGCACCAGTCCGTCCACCGGGTCGCACGTAAGGCCCAGGTGATGTTCCAATCCCATTTCGGCGGCGTAGGCGATGCGTTGGTTGTCGCCTCCTTCCAACTGGCAGGTGGCGGCGGCGGCCATGGCGCAGGCCACGCCCACTTCGCCCTGACACCCCACTTCCGCGCCGGAAATGGAGGCGTTGCTTTTGGCTAAATTCCCAAACAAGCTGGCGGTCGCCAGCGCGCGGATAATGGTGTTGTCTTCAAATTCGCAGATTTCCTGGATGAGCCGGCACACGGCGGGGATAACCCCGCAGGATCCGCAGGTGGGAGCGGTTACGACGATCCCGCCGCTTGCGTTTTCTTCCGCGCAGGCGAGCGCGTAGGAAAATAAATTATTCATGCGTCGCAGGTATCGGGGGGAGTTTTCAGCTTTATATAAGTAGCGCCGCGCTTTGCGTTCCAGATTTAAGGAGCCCGGCAATACGCCGCGTTTTTCCAGGCCGCGGTTCATGGTGTGCTTCATGGTGGTCCATACGTGGGTGAGGTATTCCCATATTTCGGGGCCTTCGCATTCTTCCACATATTCCCACAAGAGCATACGTTTTTGGGAAGTATAGTCCAAAATGGCGGCCATGGAGCTGTGCGGATAGATGTTGTTGATGGCGCGGCCGATAGTATCGTCGGTGCGGACATCGCCTCCACCCACGCTGTAGGCCACTTGTTCGCCCAGCAAATGCCCGGCTTTATCAAGCGCCTGCAGTTTAAGGGCGTTGGGGTGTTTGGGCATTAAGGTGGTGTAGTCCCATTCAATTTCAACGGGTTTTGGATAAAACGCTTCTTTAATGGCGAAATCGGTCAAATGGCCCTTGCCGGTAGCGGCCAGCGAGCCGTAAAGCACGGTTTTGAAAGACTCCGCCTGCGGATAGGCGCGGTTGAATGCGTCGGCCGCTTTGCGCGGGCCCATAGTGTGGCTGCTGGAAGGGCCCATTCCAATTTTATACAGTTCTTTTAGCGATTCCATATTTCCACCTTTGAAGTATATATAAAATGGTATCATAATTGATATGAATATACTATCCGCTTTATTGGTGGCTTTGGGGCTTTCGATGGATAACTTTGCGGTTACAATCGCCTCGGGCTGCTGTCACCGCAACCGTATTTCCTTTGCGTATACGTTTAAAGTCGGCGTGATGTTTGCGGCGGCTCATTTTGTTATGTTTTCGGCGGGGTGGCTATGCGGTGCCGGTGCGGAGCGGTATATCGGCGCGGTGGACCACTGGATTGCTTTTGTGATTTTACTTTTTATCGGCGGAAAAATGATAAAGGAATCCCGTTCTCCCGATGCAAATGAGGACGCCTGCGTGCTTCATTCTTTTAAAACGCTGGTGCCGTTATCCGTCGCCACCAGTTTGGATGCGCTTTTGGTGGGAATGGGGCTCGCTTTTGCGTCGACTTCTTTTGGGCCCGTGGTGTGGACGTTGTCCGCCTGCGTATTTGTTACCAGTATCGCGGGTTTTTATTTGGGCGCGTGGCTGGGGCGCAAATTCGGCAAAGTGATGGAAGCCGCCGGCGGCGCGGTGTTGGCGTTGATTGGCGTTAAATTGTTGCTTGAAGGGTTGGGCATTTGGTAGAATTCTGATATCTAAACCGGAGGTGGTTTGCTATGGGCATGCTCGCCGTAATTCTTATTTTTATTTGTATCTGCGTAGATAATATGGTCTGCGCCAATATGTCCGCTATGAAGCTGGAAGCGGGCAACAAAAATATTTTTTCCATCAAAATGTCGCTTTTCTTTGCCGGTTTTAACGCGCTGTTTTTTGGGCTCGGGTATTTAAGCAGCATTATTTTCTTCCGGGATTGGGTATATTTCGCGCACAACTGGGTGGCGTTTTCGTTTCTGCTTTTGTTGGGAATCAAATTTATGTTGGAATCCATCGAAAAATCGCCCAGTTTTACCAATCTGGAAACGGATGATACGCGCAAATTAATTAAAGTGTCTTCTTTGATGGGGCTTAACTCGTTTTTAGTCGGCTATGCGGTGGAAACGATGGATACGTCGTTCTTCCCGCAGGTGGCGTTTTTGCTGATTATTACGTTTTGTCTTACGTTGTTGGGCTTCCATTTGGGTAACAAAAACTCCAAAACCGTCGCCAGTAAAAAAGTGGAAT
>CALYRQ010000126.1 GCA_945483375.1 uncultured Elusimicrobia bacterium | reverse complement strand
GGCGCAAAAGGCCGCCCCCGCGCAATAATTTGCGCAGGATTTCTTTCTGGCGGGGAGCAATTTTAAAGCGTTTAATTTTTCGCATACGGTTCCTGTAAACGGTTTAAATAAGGCCGCGCCTGCTGAAATGGCGGGGCTGCGGGCTTGTTTAAGCCGCCGGGCGGACCCTTGTGCAGGCTCCGCCCGGAAACAGTTAATTCTTTTTGTTTCTGCGCGTGCGTTTAATTTTAGTTACCACTTTTTTCTGCTTGGCAGGCGCATACCCTTCGGCGGCGGCTTCTTCGCGTTTTACTTCGGCGGAGATTTTTTTAGCAGCCGGTTGGGCGGCGGATTTAACGGGGGTAGAACCGTCGTTAAGCTGGCCGCGGCTCCAGGTGTACACGAGGGGCGTGGTCAGCGCGATCGTGCTGTACACGCCGGAAATGCACCCGATGAGCATGGCAAACGCAAACGAATTGATTACTTCTCCGCCAAAGACATACAGTACCACCAGCGCAAACAACACCGTTAAAGTGGTGATAATCGTGCGGGATAAGGTTTCGTTGATGGAGAGGTTAATCAGTTCTCTAAACGACATTTTGGGGTGTAGGCGGATATTCTCGCGCATACGGTCGAAGATAACGATCGTATCGTTAATGGAGAAACCGGCCACCGTTAAGAACGCGGCCACGACCACGAGGTCAATTTCGCGCTGCGTAAGCGAGAACGCCACCGCCATCGCGAACAAGTCGTGGAACAGGGCGACGACGCCCGAAACGCCCCACAAAATGTTGCTGAAGCGGAACGCTACGTAAATGATGATGAACACCAAGGACAGCAAAATCGCCCACAGGGCTCTTTCCGTCATGCTTTCGCCGACGGCCGGGCCCACGGAGTTGGTTTGCAGTACGGTGTAGGGTACGTTCAGCGTATCCAAGGCTTTTTCGATGCGGGCTTGTACGACGCCTACTTCGTCGGCGGTGCTTTTTTCGCTGATGGCGTAGGAATTGTCGCCGAACGACTGGAGTTCGGAGTTGGCCCCGGTGGCGGACAGCGCGTCGCGCACCTGGCCCATTTCCACCGCACCGTTAAACTTTACCTGCACCATGGTGCCGCCGGTAAAGTCGATACCCATGTTGAATCCTTTGGTGCAAAAGCTGACAATGCCGCCGATTAAGAGCACGGCAAACAGCGTGTAATATACTTTTCTGAATTTAAGGAAATCAATGTTTGTTTTGGGAAGTAAGTGCATCATAAGCTGATCTCCTTGGTGTTAGAGGTTAAGACCAGCTCGTAAATGGCGCGCGTGACGAACACGGCGGTAAACAAGCTGACCAAAAGGCCGATGATAAGCGTTACGGCAAAGCCTTTCACCGGGCCGGTTCCGAACTGCAGCAAGCACGCGCCCACGATGATGGTGGTGATGTTGGAGTCGAAAATGGCGGACCAGGCTTTATCGTAACCCAGGTTGATGATTTCGTACACCGGCTTGCCCAGGAGTTTTTCTTCGCGCATACGTTCAATAATAAGTACGTTGGCGTCGATGGCCATGGCGAGAGAGAGAATCATACCCGCGATGCCCGGGAGCGTCAGCGTGGCGGAGAAGTAGCTCATAATCGCCACGGTAAACACAAAGTTTAAAAGAAGGGCGATGTCGGCGATGAACCCGGCCGCTTTGTAGTAAACCAGCATAAACGCCAGAATGATTACAAGCGCGTAGAAAGAAGCGGACAGACCGGATTTGATGGAGTCTTCACCCAGGGTCGGGCCGATGGTTTTCTTTTCAATCACTTTAACGGGGGCGGGCAGCGCGCCGGCTTTAAGCACGATGGCCAAAGCGCGGGCTTCTTCGGCGGAAAAAGTGCCGGAGATGCGGCCCTGTTTAGTGATGCGGGCTTGAATGGTGGGCGCGGACTGGACGGTGTTGTCCAGCACAATCGCCAGATTTTTGCCGATGTTGGCGCCGGTCAGCTGACCGAATTTCTTGCTGCCTTCGGCGTTAAATTCGAAGGACACTTCGGGGTAGCCGTTTTCGCCCATCATAACTACGCGCGCATTTTCGAGGTCCGCGCCCGTTACGGGGGCGGTATCGGTTACAATGCTGTAGCCGCCTTCTTTGTTGCGCATAATTTGGTAGCCGGCGGGCACTAGTTTGGCCACTTCGGGCACCAGATTGCCGTTATCGTCAAAGGGTTTATCCAAACTTTCCAGTTTTTCGATGGCTTTTTGGGCGACGGAGGTGTCGTTTTTTACGATGCGGAATTCGAGCATGGCGGTCTTGCCGATAAGCTCTTCCGCGCGCTGCGGGTTCGATACGCCGGGCAGCTGCACCATAATCCATTTATCGCCCTGCTTGGTGATGGAGGTTTCCGCCACGCCGTATTGGTCAATGCGGTTGCGGATGATTTCAATCGCGCGGGCCATGGCTTCGTTAAGCGGTTCTTTGGCGCTTAATTTGGATACTTCCAGTTCCAAAAGCAGGCTGGATCCTCCTCTTAAATCGAGGCCCAGGTTCAACATGCGTTTGGGGCGTTCGCCGAGCGCGTCAAGCGTTTCGCGTTCGGTAAGCGGTTTGGAATACCACTTGTAGTTGGGGTAAATCAGATACAAAGATCCGAGTAAAATGGCGATGATGAGTCCCCACTTTACGGCTAGTTTGTTGGACATTACTTTGCGCCTCCTTCTTTGGCAGCAGATTCGTTTACGAATCCTACGACGGCGGTTTTCAGCACGGTCAGTTTGACGGACTCGGCGACTTTTACTTCAATCGCGTTGTCTTTAAAACCGGCCACGGTGCCGATAATTCCGCCGGGAATGATCACCTGGTCGCCTTTTTGCAAAGCGTTTACTTTGGCAAGCATTTCCTGCTCGCGCTTTTTTTGGCTGCGCGCGGGCAGTACAATCATAAACACAAAGAAAAACGCCAACAAAAGCAGCCAGAAGAACATTCCTCCTCCTTGGGCCGTCGTTTGCATGGTCAAATCCTCCGGTTAAGAATAGAAATACACAGCTTTATTTTAGCATATTTCCCGTCGTTGTGTACGGGGAAAACGGACGGAATAAACAGGCCCCGGTTGGAACGGGGCCTTGGTTTGAAGAAAAACTAATGTTGGGGAAGCGTAGTAATCAAACGGATAATTTCTTGGTCCTGCGGAGCGTTGGAATTTAACGCCAACACCCGTTTTCCGCCGTCCGCGGTAACGATGGCGTAATCTTCTTTTACGTCAAAAATACTGCGCTTGGCCGCCGTATCAAACAGGCTGTGGCCGAAAAACGCTTGGGGGGGATCAATGTTGAGCAAGTCAAGCACCGTGGGGGCAATGTCCAACTGACTGGCGAGCGGATTGTCCGTCAGCGGTTTTTTTATCGGCGTTTGGGTGACAATCACAAACGGCAGATTGTCATATTCGGGCCGATACGGTTTAAACAAAGCATTTGTCGGCGTGTTGGAGTAGGATGGGTGGTCTGCCGTTATCAGCACAAGCGTATTTTCGTCCAGCAGGCCTTTTTTATGAAGTGCGGCTAAAAACCGTTTGACGTCCTGCCCAAAGCGCGCAAACGCGCGCGGCAGGGTGGGGACATTATAAAATTGCGCGTCAATTTCTTCGTATTCCTGTTCCAAGTAATCGGTGCGGCCCAGCGGAACGTGCGAGTCCACCGTTAAAAGCGTTAAAAACAGCGGTTCGCTTTTATGGGTTTCGATGTATTCTTCCGCGTATTCAAACAGTTTGCGGTCGGTTAATCCCCACCAGTCAATATATTCTTTATATTCGGGGCGTGTTTCAAAATAAGTGGCTCCGATGACCTCGTCAAAACCCGCCTGCTTGAACAGAACATTTTCGTCCATATATGTTTCATCCGCGCCGCGCAGGAAAGCGGTTCTGTAACCGCGGTCTTTTAAAAATTTGACGAATGATACGGGGGAGCCGTTTTCATTCGCTAA
>CALYRQ010000125.1 GCA_945483375.1 uncultured Elusimicrobia bacterium | reverse complement strand
TTTGCATTCATCCCCAGGCTCCCGCCTGGGGTGTCCTGTAAGGTATGCAAAAAAAGAACCCCGGTTTCCCGGGGTTCTTTTAAACTGTTTGGTTGGCCGCTTATAAGGCGGGAACCGGTTGTTGCGGGGCCGCCGCAGGCATACCCTGGCTGGCGGAATCCAACAAGTTTTTGGCGTCGGAGATGGTCGGATCCAAAGATTTCGTTACCGTGTTGTAGTTAAAGCGGTAAGAAATTTTGAAGCTCTGCGGATTCTCCGGCGGAACCTTGACCAAAACGGAGTAATTGTCCGGGTCCACGGCGGTGGAAATATCCCACGTAATCAGGTTCTGCGCCGCCGGATGTTTGGCTTCAATAAATTCCTGGAGCGTAAATCCGTTTACGAGCGGATAATTTTTCACTTCCGCTAAAGCGGCGTCCAGCGGGGTTACTTCCGGCAGTTGGGGCGCGGCCTGCGGCACATTTTGCGGTTCTTCGTCCAGCATTTCGTTCATTTGCTCTTGCTGGGCAGCCATTTGTTCCGCTTGCGCTTTGTTGGAGGATAAGAGGTTAAACTGCGCCGGGATTAAGTTCATAAAAGCCAGCATCACGTAGATGAGCGCGGCCAAAACCAGGGCCACCAGCACGCCTACCAACATTTTGGCTTTGCCGGCGGGTTTTACGTCGGCGGCTTTCAAATCGTGCTGGGCATTAATGTCGTCGTCCAAGCCGTCGATTTGGAGGCGTTCGGTCTGCGCCGGTTCCGGCACCATCGGCACGGTTTTGATGTCCAGCGTCGCGCCGCGTTTGGTTTTAATGGTGTTTTCCAAAATCACTTGGGAAACGGTCACGTCCGCAGGCGCGTTTTCGGCGGCAGGCACGGGCTTTTCGGTTTGCTGGGTGCTGGAAACGATTTCGGTAAAAGCCTCCGTTTTTTCTTCTTTCGCCGTGTCCGGAGCGTTAGTTAGTTCCAGGTCTCCCAATTCTTTGGGCAGGGCGTTGCCGTCGGATTGGGCAGGCGGTACAAAGTCCGAAATCAAATAGGTGGAACCTTCTTTGAGTTCGATTTCCGTCAAATCGTTGGGGTTGCCCACGGGCAACGGCTGGGCGGCCGTTTGCTGTCCGAGGGCGTCGAGCGACGGAATTTCCTGCGCTTCGGCGGGGACCGCTTCGGTCTGGGCCGGCTGGGCGGCGGTTTGGTCAATACCGAAAAGCTGTTCCACCGTCTGTTCGCTTTGGGCGTCGCGTTCGGTAAACGCGTCTTTCAAATCGGCGTCCGTAATAAGTACGCCATCAGGCTGTTCCGTTTTAGCTCCGGGGACGAGTTCCTGCATCGTTTCTTCTTGTTTGTCCTCTTCGGAGGTTTTTACTTCTTTTACGCCGACGTCATCGAGCGACGGCATATCCGTGGCGGCCGGAAGCGGCTGGGCGGCGGGTTGTTGCATCGGGGCGGGCTGATCAGCCGGCATTTGCGAAGCGGGCAGGACTTCTTCTTTCACTTCGGGCTGTTTGGCGTCCGGCGCGATGGAAAGCGCGGGAGCTTCGTTATCGTTAAAATCAAGCGTTTGGGGTTTTTCTTCGGTGACAGGGTCCGCTTTCGGTTGGGCGGATTCTTCTTTTTTATCGTCACCCAGGGAAGCCATAGCGGCAGCTCCCGCGGCAATCGCGGCGGCTCCGGCGGCCAGTTTTAACGTGTTGGCTTTTTTCTCTTCTTCTTTTTCTTTAATAATCTGGTCAATCGCGTTTTCCTGCGGAGCGGTCCCTCCGGTCAATTCGGAAAGGAAAGCTTCTTTGGCTTCTTCGTTTACGGCCGGTTTTTCTTCGGCGGCTTTTAACGCGTCGTCCAGTGTAGCCGTTTTTTGTTTAAGCGTATCGGCTTGAGCGGCCAGTTTCTGGACTTGCAACGGGGTTAACAAATCCTGGAAAGTGCTTTCTTTTTCTTCCTGGGACTGTTCCAGCGTTTTGGCGTTATATAAGGAGTCCATGGCCGAGCTGAGGACCAGATCTTCCCCTCCGTTGGCGCCGAGGGCTGTCTCGTCGGAAGTGCCCAAATCTACGGGGCCGAGCATATCAACCGTTTGGTTTTGGGTGGTGTTGGCGGCTGCCACAATGTCTTCTGCTTTGGAAACCAAGCTGGCTGTATTGGTGATTAACGCGTCTTCATTTACTTCGGGCGTTAAATCGTGCTGGGTAAGGGTGATGGTGTTGTGGTGGTCGTCTTCCATCGGCGGAATATACGCCGTGGCGGCCGCCGGGCGGGCGGTTTCGCGAGCCTGTTGGGCGGCGGTGACGGCTTCTTCCAGCTTGGTTTGCATGCCGTCGAGCTTGGCTTGCATGCCGGAAATTTGGGCGGTCAGCGCGTCGAGCTTGCCGATCAGTAAGGCGGCTAAGCCTTCGTCTGCCGCGTTGGCTGCCGGAGCAGTCTCCTGCGCGGGTTGGGTTTGCGCGGGGGCGGCCTGGACGGCGGGCTGCGTCACGGGCACTTGGTCAAATTCAAAAATGGAAGACGCTTTGGCCCACTCCTGGTTGCCGCTATTGGCGGCGTCTTCGGCGCAGATCAGCGTATCCGGGGTAAAGCCTTGCAGCGTTACCAGTTTTTCTTCTTCAAACGGACCCTCTACTTTGTCATTAATATAGACCCAGTATCTCATTATTTGTCACCCTTAAACATAAATATAAAACGGCACGATAACAGCATAGCAAATTATGCCGCAATTTAACAATACTTTTTATTAAACGGCGTTACGCGTTTGAATCCACGCGCGCCTGTTTGTACATATTGAGCAGGTTGTCCAGCTCTTCTTTTCCGGCTTTTCTCGTCTGAATATTGGACAGCATATCCGTCATCAGTTCCAGGGACGAGCCGTTTTCCAGCATATCCAGTACAAATTGTGAAATCCGGCGGTTGTAGGTTCCGTTCAGTTCCCCCACCAGCGTGCGTAATGCGAATACATGTTTTTCCCGGTCGGACTTCCAAAACGTGTACGGAGCCAAATTTTCTTCACAAAACTTTAAAATTTCTTCCGCCGGTTTGGTGCCCAGGTAGCTCTTCATGAGTTCCGGCGCAAGGCCTTGCGTGAGCGTCTGGGCTTTTAAATCGCGCAGGTATTTGGCCTGTTTGGCGGCTTCTTCGTGGCTGAGCGAGCCCAGTAATACTTTGCAGGCCAGTTCTTTATTGTCTTTGGCGTCCGCGCAGTACGGAAGGGTTTGTAACAGTTCGTTCATTTCCCGTTCCAGCTGGATGAACGTTTTTTTACCGCCGAAGCGTTCGGCCAGGTCGTATTCATAGCCGGCGTAAAGGTCTTTTTTGGAAAGGGTTTTGCGCAGAACTTCGCGGTCCCGGCGGACGGATGCCTTTTTGCCCGCCGCTTCAAAACTGTCAGCCGTTCCGTCTACCAAAACGCGTACGGCCAGGCCCAGGTTTTCCCACGGGTCGGACACGTGCGGCAGTTTTTTAAGCACGCTTTCAAATGTGTTTGCAATATCGGCCGGAGATTTTGCCTTTAAATAGCGGCAGGCGATAACCATTAAATCTTCTTCTAAAATGCGTCCGTTTAGCAGTTTGGATAAAAGCGCGGTGTCCTGCGCGTCTTTGGGCGTAATCTGGCACAGCATCGCACGCGCGGTGAGCGAAGCGCAGAGGCGTTCGTCCGGGTTTTGTTTTAACAGCTGTTCCATTAAACGGCGCGATTCGAGTTTAAAGGAAACGCTGGCCGGGCGCGTATATAAAACTTCCCGTTCCGCCGTCAGTTTGACGGCGAGGCCGTATTTATCGGCAAATTTAAAAATTTCTTTGCGGTTTTGTTTGGCGGTTTTGGCCGAGGGAGCCAGTAAGGCATCCGCTTTTTCCAGCAGGATATTGACGGCAAAGAGGGCTTTGTCCTTATCCGGCATGTCCTGGTCCTGCACGTCTTTTAGGGCGGCGGCAAATTCTTCGTCAAAGTATTTA
>CALYRQ010000124.1 GCA_945483375.1 uncultured Elusimicrobia bacterium | reverse complement strand
CAAAAGCGGATATTACGGCCCTTCTTTCCATTAAGAAGCCGGCCCCGATGTTTGCCGCGGCCGACCGGGTGCGCAGGGAGTTTGTGGGCGATGAAGTCTATCTGCGCGCGCTGATTGAATTTTCCAATTATTGTAAAAACGATTGCGTATATTGCGGAATCCGATGCTCCAACCCGAAAGCGGACCGCTACCGCCTGACGCCAGACCAAATTATCGAAACGGCCCACACCGCCGCGGAGCTCGGCTATAAAACGGTGGTTTTGCAGTCGGGTGAAGATTTATGGTTTGATACGGATAAACTTTGCCATATCATCCGCGAAATAAAAAAACTGGACGCGGCGGTTACGCTGAGCATCGGCGAGAAAACGCGCGAAGAATACGCGGCCTACCGCCGTGCCGGCGCGGACAGATATCTCCTGCGCATTGAAACTACCGACAAATCCCTCTACGAAAAACTGGACCCCGGCATGAGTTGGGACAACCGCGCGCGCTGTTTGTACGATTTAAAAGAATTGGGTTACGAAGTCGGCTCCGGCTCGCTTGTGGGCCTGCCCGGACAAACGCTTGAAAGTTTGGCGGACGATTTACTCTTTTTTAAAAATCTGCCCGTAGATATGGCGGGAATCGGGCCGTTTATCCCCCACCCGCAAACGCCGCTCGCCGCCGAAACGGCGCAAGGGCACTTTGAACTTTCCTTAAAAATGATGGCCGTCATGCGCCTGTTACTGCCGGACATCAATATCCCCGCCACTACCGCCATGGAAACGCTCCACCCGCAAGGCCGCCTGCTCGCACTGCAGTGCGGGGCCAACGTGGTAATGCCCAACGCCACGCAAGGCGACGCGCGCGTAAAATATGAGCTGTATCCCAACAAAATTTGCACGGGAGATTCTCCGGAACAATGCCGCGCGTGCATTCAGCACAAGATAGAAAGTATTGGCCGCACCGTCAATTTTTCCTACGGTTTTCACGGCGATTATTTGAAAAAACAAAAACATTAATAAGGAGAGTATATGTTTCTAAAAGCAATGGGAGCCTCATTTGCCCCGTCTATTTTATTACTGATATTGTCGGCCATTGCCGGTTTTATTATTGCAATAACGGCCCCTACGGGCCCCGGACACGAAATGGGAGGCGCCTTCGCATTTCCATTTTTTGTGTTTTTTGGCGCAATAGCATCACTAATAGTTTATATTCTCAGTTGTATTATATTTTTGATTTGGGGACTTTCTCCTAAATTATTTTGGTGGGTTACACTTACACCCAACGCCTTTGCAGTACTTATAGCAGGTCTTTTACTCCTTTTAAATATAAGGGCGTAATTGTTTCAATTTGCCGTCATTAAGCGGACGAGAGAACAAACACGCTGAAATAAATTTCCTTTTCTTTCGGAAATGTATTACAATATAGAGGACAAAAGCGGACATCCGTCCGTGCCGTGCTATTTTACATTGGAGAAACGACTATATATGGTAAAAAAAACCGTCAAAAAAGCGGCCAAAACCGCCGCTAAAAAGACCGTAAAAAAAGCCGTTAAAGCCGCCAAATACGTTTACTCTTTCGGTGCAGGAAAAGCCGAAGGAAATGGCAAAATGAAAGAATTATTAGGCGGAAAAGGGGCCAACCTCGCCGAAATGTCCGGCCAGTTAAAGCTCCCCGTCCCTCCCGGTTTCACCATCACCACCGAAGTGTGCACCTATTACTGGAACAACAAGCGCACTTATCCCAAAACCTTACAAGCCGACGTAGAAGCCAACCTCAAAAAAATTGAACGCGAAACCAAAAAAGTGTTCGGTTCCGACAAGAACCCGCTTTTGGTGTCCGTCCGTTCCGGCGCGCGCGCTTCCATGCCCGGCATGATGGAAACCATTTTAAATATCGGTCTGACGGAAAAAACCATTCCCGGTATGATTGCCAAAACGGGCGACGAACGCTTTGTGTACGACGCTTACCGCCGCCTGATTATGATGTATTCCGACGTGGTAATGGAAAAAGCCGCCGGAATTGAACCCAAAGACGGCGAAGGCATCCGCAAAATTTTGGACGGTATGCTCGGCGACGTAAAAGCCAAACTCGGCGTAAAAGACGACACGCAAATCCCGGCCGAAGAACTCAAAAAACTCTGCGCGGAATTTAAGAAAACCGTCAAAAAAGTTTTGAAAAAAGAATTTCCGGACGACGCCATGGAACAGCTCTGGGGCGCTATCGGCGCGGTGTTTGCTTCCTGGAACGGCAAACGCGCTATCGCCTACCGCAATATTGAAAATATCCCGCACGACTGGGGCACCGCCGTCAACGTGCAAACCATGGTTTTTGGGAACATGGGCGACACCAGCGCCACAGGCGTGGCGTTTACCCGCAACCCCGGCAACGGCGACAGCCATTTTTACGGCGAATACTTAATTAACGCCCAGGGCGAAGACGTGGTGGCCGGTATCCGCACCCCTTCCCCGATGAACAAGTGGTCCGCCAACGCCCACTCCAAACATTTGCCGACTTTGGAAAAAGTAATGCCCAAAGCGTACAAAGAATTGGACGCCATTCAAAAGAAACTCGAAAAACATTTCCACGACATGCTGGACATCGAGTTCACTATCGAAGACCAGAAACTTTGGATGCTTCAGTG
The DNA here is from genome assembly GCA_945483375.1 of uncultured Elusimicrobia bacterium. Lineage (GTDB taxonomy): Bacteria > Elusimicrobiota > Elusimicrobia > Elusimicrobiales > Elusimicrobiaceae > Avelusimicrobium. Next base: position 1,371 of record CALYRQ010000124.1, on the reverse strand, counting down.
CCGCGTCGGCAAGAGAAACGGCACCGCGGCCGTACAGATGGCGCTGGACATGGTAAAAGAACGTCTTATCACCAAAGAAGAAGCCGTCCTGCGCGTCACTCCGGCGCAGCTGGGCGAACTGTTGCTCCCCGCCATCGACCCCAAAGCCGAAGCGGGCGTCACCCCGGCGGCCAAAGGTCTTCCCGCGGGCCCGGGCGGCGCGGCCGGAACGATTGTGTTTAACTCCGTTGACGCCATTAAACTGCAGGAAGCGGGCCAAAACGCCATTTTGGTGCGCGAAGAAACCAACCCCGAAGATATTGAAGGCATGCGCGCGGCGGCCGGTATTTTAACTCAACGCGGCGGTATGACCTCCCACGCGGCCCTCGTGGCGCGCGGCTGGGGCAAATGCTGCATTGTGGGCTGCGGCGAACTGGAAATCAATTTAAACGATAAAACCGTCAAAATGGGCGGCAAAACATATAAAGAAGGCGACGCTTTAACCTTGAACGGCACGAAAGGCTACGTCTACGCCGGCGCTTTAAAAATGTTAGCCGCAGGCGAAGGAAATAAAAACCTGGCCGCGTTCCTGGCTATGTGCGATAAAGTGCGTACCTTAAAAGTCCGCGCCAACGCCGACACGGAAGACGACGCCTTAAAAGCCCGCAAATTCGGAGCCGAAGGCATTGGTCTGTTCCGCATTGAACACATGTTCTACGGCAAAAATTCCGAAAAACCGCTCTTCATTCTGCGCAAGATGATTTTGTCCGGCTCCGAAGAAGAACGCAAAGCCGCCGTGGAAGAATTGTTCCCCTTTATGAAACGGGACATCAAAGCCACGATGAAAGCCATGTCGGGCTACAGCGTAACCATCCGCTTGATGGACCCGCCGCTCCACGAGTTTGTGCCCACCCTGCCCGAAAAACAGCAGGAACTGGCCAAAGAACTCGGCATTACAATGGACGTGTTTAAAGAACGCGCCGCCGGCCTGCACGAAGTTAACCCAATGATGGGCCACCGTGGTATCCGCCTGGGCGTAACGTATCCGGAAATTACGCTCATGCAGTCCCGCGCGATTTTCGAAGCCGCGGCCGAACTTATTAAAGAAGGCCATAAAGCCGTGCCCGAAGTGATGATCCCACTGACCTGCGACGTGAACGAAATTGTGGAACAGAAAAAACTCATCCGTCAGGCCTACGATGAAGTAGTGGCGAAAACGAAGGTCAAAAAACTCAACTTCTCCGTGGGTACGATGATTGAAATCCCCCGCGCCGCCGTTTTGGCCTACGAAGTGGCGGGCGAAGCGGATTTCTTCTCCTTGGGTACCAACGACCTGACGCAGATGACCTTCGGTTTCTCGCGCGACGACATCGGTTCGTTCCTCCCCGACTA
>CALYRQ010000123.1 GCA_945483375.1 uncultured Elusimicrobia bacterium | reverse complement strand
TCGCTCATTTCCACGCGCGCGCCGCCCTGCAAACCGCTGATGCGGGCGTGGCCGACGAGGGCGTCGTAACGGTCGAACTTGGACGTATCGTAATAAATTCCGTCGGAAGTATGGTACGTATAGCCTTTGTCTTCCAACGTTTTAACGAGCGCAATCATCTCTTTAATGTGCTGCGTGGCGCGGCTGACGACCGTCGGGCGCGTGCAGTGAAGGGCGTCGTAATCGGCCCAAAATTTTTCTTCGTAGAATTTGGCGATGTCCCACGCGCTTTTGCCTTCGCGCGCCGCGCCGAGCTCCATTTTGTCTTCGCCGTCGTCGGCGTCGGACACCAGGTGCCCCACGTCGGTCACGTTCATCACGTGCGTCAGCGGATGGCGCAGGCGGATGGTGCGGGCGAGCAAATCTTCAAAAATATACGTACGCAAATTGCCGATGTGCGCGAAATTGTACACGGTCGGTCCGCAGCAGTACATCGTTACGTTTTGCGGGTTTTGCGGAGTAAATTCGTCTTTATGCCGGGTGGCGGTATTATGCAAATACATATCAGTTGGCCTCTTTGCTCAGTTCCAGATACTGGACGCGGATTTCATTAAAAAACAGCGTGCAGGTGGCTTGTCCCACGTCGTTGGCGGAGCGTTCGCTGAGTTTGCAGCTCACTTCCACGTCCGACATCGGGTTAACGGACCCCACACCGCTCATGGCATACGTAAACCCGGTGGGGCGGTACGTACGCAGGGCTTTGGCGTAGCCCGTTTCCAACGCTTTTTGGAAAATGCTCATTTCCTTGCGGGCCGCGCCGGGACCCAGTTTAAATTTGCGCGTGGCAACGGTAACCACCACGTCGCCGTAGGTGCCGTAGGTGCCCGAAAAATTTTCGGACGTAAAATCTTCATCTTCTCCCAGTTGGGCTTCCTCTTCGGTTTGTTCGCCCGGCGTTTGGCCTTCCAAAACGGAAGGTTCCGTCGGGATAGGGGACGAAAATTCGTAATATGCTTCATTTCCGCGGTAGCGGGAATAGTCAATGCCCTGCGTTACGCGTTTGCGGGAACGGTAATCCGTGCTGCTGCAGGCGCACACCAACGCGGCTAAAAATAAACAGATGAAAAGACGAATCTTCATAAACACTCCTATTGCGTAATTTTAACAGTCGCCACAGCGTGGCACATGGCCGCTTCCCCGCGGCCGATTTCGCCCACGTGCTCGTGGCTTTTTGATTTAAAGCTAACGCTTTCCAAAGGCATTTCAAACACTTCCGAAAGCGATTTGCGAACCGCGTCGTAATGCGGTTTGATTTTGGGTTCCTGGGTGATGACCGTCGCGTCAATATGCACGATTTCGGCCTTGTGCGCGCGCACGATTTCCAACACTTTTTTGGCAATCGTCACGCTGGAAATACCCTTGATGGACTCGTCCGTCGGCGGGAACAAAATGCCGATTTCCCCCGCGCACAGCGCGCCCAAAACAGCGTCGCACAGCGCGTGGAGGACGAGGTCCCCGTCGCTGTGGCCCAAAAATCCTTTTGTATGCGGAATTTCCGTTCCGCCCAAATAAAGTTTCCGTCCCGGCTCCAGGCGGTGCAAATCGAACCCGAAACCCGTGCGGTATTGTACGTTTTCGCTCACTAAAGCCTCCGCGAACACTAAATCTTCCGGCGTGGTGATTTTGTTGTTTTTGTAGTCGGACGGCACCACGCGCACTTTTACGCCCGTTTTTTCAACCAACTGGGATTCGTCGGTAGCGTCTTTTTCCGCGCCGAATTTTTCAAGCGCGTTTGCGAGTACCTCCCGGCGGTAACACTGCGGCGTTTGCGCCGCCCATAAAACGGAACGGTTTAAGGTTTGTTCCACCGTGCCGTCTTTGCAAATTTTTACCGTGTCTTTCACCGGGACGGCCAGCACCGCCGCGCCGTGCTCGGCCGCTTCGGCCAGGCACGCTTCGATATGCCGCGGGTTTACAAGCGGTCTTGCACCGTCGTGTACGGCGACGGTCCCAGCGGACGGGTCCGTCAGCGCAAAGCCGTTTTTAACCGATTCCAGCCGGGTAGAACCCGGGGAGGCATAAATTAAATCCGAAAAATACGCGTTTAAAACGGGATGGTTTTCTTCCGGCGTTACCACCACGATTTGGCGCACGGACGGCGCGTTTTTAAACGCTTCCACCGTACGGACAAGAACGGGCTTCCCGCCCAAGGGCAACAGTTGTTTGGGGCGGCCCATACGCGTGCCGCTTCCTCCCGCAACAATTACCGCTGACGAAAAACCCGTCGTTTCTTTCATAAAAATTTTATTTAATCTTGGCAAAAATCATCCGGCCGGACGAAGTTTGCAAAATGGAATATACGGACACTTCCGCCCGTTTGCCGATGTGTTTGCGGCCGTCTTCCACCACCACCATGGTGCCGTCGTCCAAATAACCGATGCCCTGCTCTTTTTCTTTGCCGTCTTTCATGATGAAAAGCGACATGCTTTCCCCGGGCAGTACCACAGGTTTTAAAGCCGTAGCCAAATCAGCCACGTTTAAGGCTACCACGTTTTGCAAAGTGGCGGCTTTACTCACGTTGAAATCAAGCGTGACAACTTCCGCGTCCAGGCTTTTGGCCAGTTTTACCACGCGTTCTTCCATGGTGGGAGCTTTGGGCGTTTTGTTGGTAATGCGAACGGCCACTTCGGTCATTTCCTGCAAGCGGGACGCCACATCCAGCCCGCGGCGGCCTTTGGCGCGTTCCAGCGGATCTTTGGAGTCGGCCATTTTGTTAAGCGCCTCCAACACAAACACCGGCAGCACAATAATGCCGGAGAGAAAGTTAATTTCGCACAAATCCACAATGCGGCCGTCCATCAGCGCGGTAACGTCGGCCACTTTTAAATGGCTGCCCGTATAAGACAAGCCTTCCAAATCACGCGATTTGAACAAGCTCGCCAGCACGCCGAACACAATCAAACCGATTTGAATTTTGTGCGCGTGCAACTGCCAAAAAGCCATCATGTCGCGCGTAGCCAAGTGGTCCATGCCATAGTCGAACAATACAAACAGCAGGTACCCCAAGAGTACGCCGGAACACGCAATCATCAGTTTCACCAGGCGCAGGCGTTTGAACAACACTTCGCCCGCCACCAAAAGCGCGCCGCAAAGCAGCCCGCCCAAAACGGTCATCCAATCTTGTCTGATATACGTATAGGTAAGAAAAGGAAACGCCACCAACGTGGAAATGCGGAAAATCCAAATAGGCATATGCCCTCCAAAATTACGGGGAAAACCTCCCCAATTAAGACTAGTTATATTTTACCACTTTAGGCGCGATTTTGCAGGTTTTGTTACGAAGAAAAAACGCCCGCGGCAACTCCGGGGCGTTTTTTGCGGGAATCTTTCAAAGGTCCGCGCTTTCTGCGCGGGGCAAATTTAACGAAGTTTAAGCGTCAAATCGCTCAAATCCGTCAGTTCGACAAGCGCCATTTTAGAAAGTTTTTCTTTTTCCGGCTTGGTAACCGGGGCGGAATAGGCTTTTTTAAAGCCGAGCCGCTGGGCTTCTTCTAACCGGCGGTCGATAAGCGGCACTTTGGCGGCCTGGCCCAAAATACCGACTTCGCCCATAAACACACTGTCGGGCGCGAGCGGGATTTCTTTGCACGAGCTGATTACCGCCGCGCAGACGGCCAAATCCAAGGCGGGGTCTTTTAGTTTAACGCCGCCGGCCAGGCTGACGAAAATATCTTTATTGTCCAAGGGCAGCCCGGTGTGTTTTTCAAGCGCGGCAAACAGCATTAAACAGCGGTTCAAATCCACCCCCGTCGCCACGCGGCGCGGGAACGGATAACGCGTAGGCGAAACAAGCGCCTGGACTTCGGTTAAAATCGGACGGGAGCCTTCCAGCGCCAAAGAATACGCGCGGCCTTTTAACGCGCGGTCGCGCGAAGTTTGGGCGAAGTATTCGCTGGCGTTTTCCACCGATTCCAAACCGTGGCCCGTCATTTTAAAAAGACCGATTTCGCCCGTGGAGCCAAAGCGGTTTTTATGCGGGCGCAAAAGGCGAAGGTCGAACTTCCCTGTGCCGTCTATGTCCAACTCCACGGAGATCTGCGTCTCCCTGG
>CALYRQ010000122.1 GCA_945483375.1 uncultured Elusimicrobia bacterium | reverse complement strand
GAAACAACAAAAAAGCGGAGGAAGAAAAATCTTCCTCCGCTTTACCAACAAAAATCTCCGCTATTTTTCGTCGCGTACGATGTACCCGAATTTCTCGAGCATTTTGGAACTGTTGCGCCAATCGGGCGATACCACCACATTTAATTCCAGGCGGTATTTGCGGCCTAAAAATTCTTCCACGCGTTTTTGCGCGCGCTTTCGCAACTCGGCAATCGCCGCGCCGCCTTTGCCGATTAAAATCGGTTTTTGGCTTTCGCGCTCCACGTGAATGTTGGCCCGAATGTAATTCTTGGGGCCCAAATCTTCCGTAAACGTTTCAATTTCCACATAGGTGCTGTACGGAATTTCTTTTTTATACAGCTGAAAAATCTGTTCACGGATAAACTCCGCCGCGTAAAACCGTTCCCAGCGGTCCGTCCACTGGCCGGGCGGGAAATACGCCGGGCTTGTGGGCATGGCGGCCACGACGGCTTCTTTCAAAGCGGCCGTTCCGTCGCCCGTAGCGGCGCAAATGCGGAAAGTTTTTTGAACGGGCAAATCCTGTTTTACGCGCGCTTCCAGTGCGTCCAACACGGCGGAATCTTTCACCAAATCGGTTTTATTTAAGACGAGAAAAATAGGACAGTAAACGGTTTTTAATTTTTCAACCAGCTTGGCGTTTAAAGCATAGTCGGCCGAAGCATCCACCATAAAAAGCACCAGGTCGGCATCCTCGCCGACGGCGCGGTCCACGCACGCGGCCATGGTTTGCTGGAGTTTATACTGCGCCGTCAAGAATCCGGGCGTATCCACAAACACCACCTGGTAATCGTCCCCGTCCGCAATCGCCAAAATGTTTTGGCGCGTGGTTTGGGGTTTGTTCGTCACCGCCGAGAGGAGACCTCCCGCCAGATTGTTGAGCAGCGTGGACTTGCCCGCATTGGGAAGCCCCGCCAGTACGGCAAAACCGCTTTTAAAATTTTTTTCGTCCATAGAAGTATTGTACTTATTTTTGGCGGTTTCGTCTGCCAGGCTCGTTAAAAAAATCAACGGATTGGGTAGTCATCATATCCAGACTCCATGGTAAGCGGAGTAGCGTTGCCGGAAAGAGATCTACACAGCCGCCGCGCTTTGGATGTTTCCGGCACGCTTTTGGCAATACCGCACATAATTTCCGGCCGATTTTCGTCCAACAAATACGCCGCAACCCACACTTGCGTTCCGTCAATTTGCCGATTTCGCAGCATTTCAACATGCAAATTGGGGCTGGTATGAATCCGCAGGTCAAAATCTTTCACCTGGTTATTGGGGAACGAAATATCCAACTCATTTAAATCAGTACTGTAACGCCCGTTGGCCAAATAATAAACTTGCTCGGCGTCCAACAGCGATTTAGCCGCCGTTACCGCCTGCATAAACCGCGCTTTTTCCACCGCCATTTCGTACTGCGGCAGAGCAACAGCCGACAAAATGCCAATAATTAATACGACAACCAACAACTCTATTAGAGTGAAACCGCTCGTTTTATACATGGTACAAATCCCCCTTACTTTGAATTTATTTCCATGTTATCAAAAAAAAAAAACGGGTCAAGGCCTTACGCGCAAATACAAAAAGCCCCACTTTTTAAGCGGGGCTTACGATTTTTTGTTCTTGTATTTTTTTATTCGGTAATATAACTGTCCACAATCTCGCCGATAAAAAAGACGTGGTAATTATCCGGGGTTTTGGTATACCAAAGTTCGTTGAGGGCTTTATCCAAATTTTCCTCCCCCATCGGACGTTCGTACACCGTTTTGCACTCAAAGTGCATGCCGGGTAAATTGAGTACGGGCGTATTCAGTTTCTGCCCCGGACAAACGGATAAACCGCAGGCGGCCAGCTTATCCATCGTGCGGCCGGAAGCCTCGCCGCAGACCGTTAGGGCCGACGGCGGCAATTCCCCATACGGAAGCGTTAGCGTAAACTCATGCGCTTTTTGAAGCAGCTCATATGTAAACCGGCTCTTGCGCACCATGGCGATAAATACGGGCAACCCCCACATGGTGCCAATCGTCCCCCAGCCGATTACCATGGTGTTGATTTTATCTCCGTATTTGGTGGTTAAAAAAGCGGCTTTGGATAAAATATCCAAATTTTTTTCCGCATTAAAATTATATGTAACTCGTTGCATAAAAAAGTCCCCCTTTGTTTTTATTTTAACGCGCCGGGCTTGCGCGCACCAGCCGGATTTTGGGTTATATATAAAAAATCCCCGCCGAAACTTTCAGCGGGGATATACAGTAATAATTATTTGTGCAAGTTCACAAACGCGGCGGCTTCGATACCCGCTTTGGCGCCCGTGCCCGCAGCGATGATGGCCTGGCGGTAGTATTTGTCCGCGCAGTCCCCGGCCGCAAACACGCCCTCGATGGTGGTGTGGGTGCGGTCGTCGGCCAAAACGAGGCCGTTATCGGAAAGAGCAATAAGCGAATCTTTTAAAAAATCCGTCTGCGGCACCGCGCCGACGGCCACAAACAGGCCCGAGCAGGCGATGTCGGTTTCTTCGCCGGTTTGCACGTTTTTCACGCGCACGCCTTCCACCGTATCGGCGCCCAAAATTTTAACGGGAACGCTGTTTAACACCAGTTTGATTTTGGGATTTTTCTTAACTTGTTCCACGGTTATTTGGTCGGCGCGGAACGCGTCGCGGCGGTGAATCAAATTTACTTCCGTGCAAAATTGCGAAAGAAACAACGCGTCTTCAAACGCGGTATTTCCGCCGCCCACGATGCACACTTTTTTGCCGCGCATAAAGAACCCGTCGCACGTGGCGCAGGCGGACAACCCCTTGCCTTTAAAGTGTTCTTCTTCCGGCAGGTTGAGCCACCGCGCTTTGGCACCGGTGGCAATAATAACGCTTTTGGCTTTATATTCTTTACCGCCCGCGCAGGAAACGGTAAACGGGCTTTTTTCGCCGGAGATATGCTCCACTTCGTCGGAGGTAATCTCCACGCCCAGCCGTTTGCACTGTTTGTGCATGGCGTCCATAATTTCGAACCCGCCAACCGGATTTACAAAACCGGCGTAATTTTCGATTTCGCTCGTCTGCAACAGCTGTCCGCCCGGCATCGCGCCGCCGGCAACCACGGTTTTTACGCCCGCGCGCACCGCATAGATGGCCGCACTGCACCCCGCGGGGCCCGCACCGATAATTAACAAATCCGTTTCAATCATAAAGCCAAAAACTCCTTAAATAATTTTTCAAAAAACTCGACCGGAAATCCCACCACGTTCGTGCGGCTGCCGATGATTTTCTCTATAAATTTATCATCATCGTCCTGCACGGCGTAAGCGCCGGCTTTATCCATATGTTTGCCCGCCAGCTGTTCCAGTTCGGCGGCGGACAATTTGCGCGCTTTGCACTTGGAAACATCGTGCCCGAACAGCATTTTTTGTTCGTCCAGACACATCACGCACACGCCCGTGTAAACGCTCTGCCAGGAACCGTTTAATTTGTTTAAAATACGCAGGGCGTCTTTTCTGTCTTTCGGTTTGCCGATTACTTCACCCTTGCAATACACCAGCGTATCCGCGCCGATAACCACTGCGCCGGGATATTTTTTTGCCACGTCAAACGCTTTTTTAACGGCCAAATCCTTCACGCGCTGGGCGGGGCGTTTATAATCTGTGCGCTCCAGGCTTTGGGACGGGACGATTTCAAATTCCTTTCCCATTTTTTTCAGCAGTTCAATGCGCCGGGGCGATTTGGAAGCCAAAATCAGCCGCATATTATTTTTTCACAAATTTGGAAATGATGATATATCCCAGCACCAAACCGATGATACCGCAAATGGTTACGTGCAGGGAAAGCGGATGAACGCCCAGACCGTATACGCGCGTGAGGGCCGCGTCCATCTGCTGGGGCAGGAAAGAAGCCAGTTTTTCCAAACCGATGCCAATCAATGCTCCCACGACCAAAGTCAGCACGGCAAAAATAATTCCTCTCATGTCAGTTCTCCTTACTGTCAGTTTAAAGTGATTGTATCTTTTTTAATCGGCACGGGCACATTGGTTTTGCCGTCCTCTTCGGGCGTAAGACTGCGGCGAATGGACCAAAAACCAAGCCCCGCCAGCACCGCCAACGCGCCCACAATAAGCC
>CALYRQ010000121.1 GCA_945483375.1 uncultured Elusimicrobia bacterium | reverse complement strand
TAATCATTTGCCCTCGATAATCTTTACGCCGCTGCTGGCGCCGATACGGGTGGCCCCGGCGGCAACCATTGCGTCAAAATCTTCGCGCGAGCGGACTCCGCCCGACGCTTTTACCTGCATGTTGGCGGGAATGGACTTGCGCATCAGCGCCACATCCGCCGCGGTGGCACCGCCGCCGGTGAACCCGGTGGAGGTTTTTACAAAATCGGCCCCGGCCTTGGCGGCCAGTTCGCAGGTTTTTACTTTTTCTTCTTCTGTCAGTTGGGACGTTTCGATAATGACTTTTAAAATATGTCCTTCGCACGCTTTGCGCACGGCGGAGATGTCGCTCAAAACGGTGTCATAGTCGCCGCTTTTAAGGGCGCCGATGTTGATGACCATGTCGATCTCGTCGGCGCCGTGTTTCAAAGCGTCCCTCGTTTCGTATTCTTTTACGGCCGTGGTATTGGCCCCCAGCGGAAAACCGATGACCGTGCACACTTTTACGTCCGTCCCTTTTAACAGTTCCTTGGCGTACGCCACCCAGTACGGGTTGATGCAGACGCTGAAGAAACCGTGTTGTTTGGCTTCGTCGCAAATGCGGCGGACGTCCTCTTTCGAGGCGACGGGTTTTAAAATGGTGTGGTCAATCAGTTTAGCCGGGTTCATACGAAACTCCTTATTTGTTGAAGTTGATGATGCGGGCGAATTTATCCGCGATTAAAGACTGCCCGCCCACGAGCGCGCCGTCCACATCTGGTTTGGCCATAATTTCGTCGACGTTGGAGTCTTTCACGCTGCCGCCGTAAAGAATGCGGGTGGCTTCGGCAAACGCCGGGGAGTAGGCTTTGGCCAGGTACGCGCGGGTGGCGGCGTGGACTTCCTGCGCCTGTTCGGGCGTGGCGGTTTTGCCGGTGCCGATGGCCCACACGGGTTCGTAAGCGATGATGATTCCTTTTAATTGTTCTTCGGTGAAATCTTTGAGGCCGTTTTTAAGCTGGTTTTCAATTACTTCCAGGGTTTTGTTGGCTTCGCGTTCTTCCAAGGTTTCGCCCACGCAGAAGATTACTTTCAAACCGTGGCGCAAAGCGGCGGCTACTTTTTTGTTCAAAATTTCGTCCGTATCTCCGAAAACGCTTCTGCGTTCGCTGTGGCCGATAAGGGTAAGCGCGGCGCCGGCGTCTTTGGCCTGCACGGGGGAAACCGCGCTGGTGAAAGCGCCTTTGTCTTCCCAATGAACGTCTTGGGCGGCTACTTGGATTTCGGAGCCTTTGGCGAGTTCGGCCACTTTGGCTAGCGAAGTGTAAGACGGAGCGACGATAATTTCTACGTTATTTTTATTGCCGGCTTTGGTTAAAGCGGTAATGAGGTCGGCCGATTCGGCCAAGGTGTTGTGCATTTTCCAGTTTCCGGCGATGATAGGGGTTCTGTTGGTCATGTAAATTCCTCTGAAAATATAAAATTACGGCGTGTCCCCGTCCTCAGGCGGGAATCTTCCTATTAAATACTATCATAAAGTAAGCAAAATGGAAAGGGCTGTTTTTGAGTAGCTGAAAAGCCTGGCTGCGGAAAGAGGCGGTGTTGTTTGCCCCGCCCCTTGACCCGTTTTTTTTTGATAACATGGGGATATTTCCGGCAAGGGAGGGGTGTAGCTTATGTATCAAGAATATGGTTTTACTTTAATAGAGTTATTGGTTGTGGTTTTAATTATCGGTATTTTGGCTGCCGTTGCGCTGCCGCAATACCAGGTTGCGGTGGATAAAGCGCATTATGTGCAGCTGCAAACGCTTGTTAAACCGTTCTCAGACGCCATGGAAGTCTATTATTTGGCGAATGGTTTTTATCCCACGCGTATAGATGAAACTGATTTAACCCTGCCCGCAAATTGTGTTTTAATCGGAGATAATACGGTAGCCGCCTGCGGTGAGTATTTTATTGATATGTTTAACGGCTCGGAACAGAATATCGTTGGCATTTATAGTCCCGGGAATACACGGTGGGCCGGTTGGACTCGTTCCGTACGTTTCATACAGTGGCTGAAATATGCACCGGAGAACAAAGCGGGCAAGCGGGAGTGTTACGGCTCCGAAAAGCGTTTTCAGCGGATGTGCCGCAGTTTGGGCGGCCAACAGGATGGGAATTCTTATTGGTTGCCCTAAATACAAAAAACTTCCTGAAAATCGGAAGTTTTTTGAAAACAGAGGTATATTTGAACTTAAACCGCCGCCAGACAAATTTTGTATTTGTCTGCCAGCTTGATGACTTCTTCCAAATCCAGCACCAGGGTTTTGCCCGCTTCAAACGCCAGTACGCCGATGCCCGCCTTGTGCAGGCTTTCCAGCGTCCCTTTGCCGATGACGGGCAGGTCGTAGCGGGCGTCCTGGTTGGGGCGCGCTACTTTTACGACGGCTACGGCCGATTTTTTTTCGGCCGATTCGCGGTATAACTCCCCCGCGCGTAAAATACAGCGGTCCGTCCCTTCCATTCCTTCTACGGCAATCACGGCGTTTTGGCTGACTACGCAGGTGAGGCCGATGTCCATCTCCGCAATTTGTTTGGCCGTTTTATAGCCAAACGCAATCACCCGGTTTTCTTCTTCCGTCGGTTTGCGGGCGGACAATACGCCGGATTGGGGCATAAAATCTTCCAAGAACAGAGCGGAATTCATAAACTCGATACCGTCTTTTTTAAATTCGTCCATTACGCGCGAGAGAATATTTTTGGTTTGCATATTTTTTAAGGAAGCCAAAAATTTCGCTCCGCGCAAATCCGGCATCAGGTTGGAAAAAATGGACGTGTGCTGCACTCTGCCGGCCATGACTACGCGCGTTACGCCGTTTTCGCGGAAGAAGCGGATTCCCGCGCCCAACTGTCCCAGGCGGAACGCTTGGAATACGCGGGCGCAGTTTTTATAATCTTCTTCTTTGGCGTTGCCTTTTGCGCCGGCGACGTACACTTCAAACCCTTTGGACGCGGCCTTTTGGGCGATGTATACGGGCATTTTGCCTTCGCCGGCAATCAGGCCGATTTTATTCGTCGTCATGCTCGTTCATTTTGCGTTTGGCCGGGGCGACGCCGCGTTTGGAGGCTTTGCAAAAATCAATCATGTGCTGAACTTCGGCGCACGGTTTTTTGGCTTCCAGTTCTTCGCACGCTTCCAAGAGGCGTTTGCCGCTTCTGAACAGCGTTTTGTAGGCGCGTTTGATTTCCATAATGGTTTCGCGCGCCAGGCCCGCACGGCGCATGCCTACAATATTAAGGCCCACCAGGCGCGCCCGTTCACCCTGTGCGATGCAGAAAGGCGGAATATCAAGCGGGAGCATGGCGCCGCCGGAGAGGATGGCCATGGTGCCCACGCGTACAAACTGGTCAATCCCCACCATGCCGGACATGACGACGCGGTCTTCCACAATTACGTGGCCGGCCACACCCGTCGAGTTGGCGATAATGATGTTATTGCCCAGGTGGCAGTCGTGCGCGACGTGCGCGTTCGCCATCAAGAGGCAGTTGTTGCCGATGGAGGTGGGGGAGTTTAAATCGGTGGAGCGGTGGATGGTGACGCATTCGCGGATTTTGTTGCCGTTGCCCATGGTGACGCGGGTGGGTTCGTCTTTATAAGACAAATCCTGCGGTTTTACGCCGATAAACGCGCTGGCAATGATGTCGTTGCCGTCGCCCATGGTGGTGTTTTCGATGACGCAAAACGGGCCGATGTGGTTGTTCTTGCCGATGACTACGTCCGCCCCGATGACGGTGTACGGGCCTACAACGGTAGAGGGGTCGATTTTGGCGGCCGGGTCGATAATAGCGGTGGGGTGAATGTTAGTCATGGGAAGATTCTCCTAAAATAAAGTTAAGCGTCGCCTGCGTGCAGAGCTTGCCGTTGACGTAAGCCTCGGCGTAAATTTTGGAAATTTTACCAAGGCGCAATACTTCGATGGGCATTTCCAGCGTGTCGCCGGGCTGCACCATGCCGCGGAATTTGGCTTCGTCAATACTTAGAAAAAGCGGAATCCCTTTCCCTTTGGAAATGTCGCTCATAATGGCTCCGCCGAACGCCTGGGACATGCTTTCTACAACCAGCACCCCCGGCATGACGGGTTTGCCCGGGAAATGGCCTTTAAAATAGTATTCGTCCGCGCGTACGTGGCGGATGCCCAGGTATT
>CALYRQ010000120.1 GCA_945483375.1 uncultured Elusimicrobia bacterium | reverse complement strand
CGGTCCACGTTTACGAAAAAGTCCCCGTAGCGCGGGTCGGCCGGATCGCTGACGTAAGCCCAACCCCCGGTTTTGGTAAACGCCTGCTCAAAATTCCCGGTAGACACATGCGCAGACGGCGCATGCCCCGGCACGGTGGCCTGCGGGATTTTTTCGAGGTACGCCGGCACCAGGCAGGACAAATCATCCGTCGGATATGTGCCCTGGTGTTCGCCGTAATACGCGGCGATGGCGCTGCGTACTTTTACCAATTTATGTTTGGTGCTCCCCTCCTGGGCTTTATGCACAAGCGCCATAAACTTCGGCACCGTAAAGCCAAACAACAGGGCGAAAACCACCACCATAATGACAATTTCGGTTACGGTAAAACCTTTCTTCATAAGCGGCCTCATTTAAAATTAAGCGAAACGAGCACAAACACTTTGGCGTCGCCCAGCGTGTTTTTGATACTGCTGTATTCGTTAGGCTGGTGGGCCATATCGTCCAGCTTGGAGTATACCACAGACGGATAACCCGCGTTACGCAAAAACGAACTGACCGTTCCGCCGCCGACACCCATTGCGCGGGGCGTATTTTTGTAGACGGATTTTACGGCCGCCACGGTTAATTTAACCACTTCGGCGTTTTTGTCGGTGGCTTTGGATTCTTCCGCAATCACCTGTTCCACGTTCACTTTTACTTTAAATTCTTTTTCCACGCCTTTGACGATTTTGCTCACTTCGGAGAGAACTTCTTTATTCGAATAGCAGGGAAGCACGCGGCTGTCCAAATAAAACACGTCCGTCCCCGGAATGGTATTGACGTTGGGCACGTTGGCTTCGTGTTTGGTGGGTTCAAACGTGCTGGCCGATTCAGGAGCGAACAGTTTGTCTTTTTTATTAAATTTTTTATGAAGCGCATCTAACCGGGTAATCAAATACGCCGAGGCGCGGTGCGCGTTGTTGCCCGCGTGCGGGGTGGACGCATGCGTTTGCTTACCGGCTACGGTAAACTTCAGCCACAGCATGTTCTTTTCGGCGATTTCCACCATTGTTCCGTCCGGGTTTCCTCCGTCCGGCACCAAGAAGGCATCTTCTTTACCAAACGTTTTGGGATGTTTTTTCAAAATTGCGGCAACACCAAACTGGCTGCCGACTTCTTCATCCGCGTTTAACAAAAGCGCATATGTGCACGGCGGGCGCACACCGCAATCCATCATGGCCTTTACCGCCAACAAGCCGGATACCAACCCCTGCTGGTTGTCTTCGGAACCGCGGCCGTAAATTTTATCGCCTTTCACAACGGCTTTAAAAGGGTCGGTTTTCCACAAGGCCAAATCGCCGGGAGGAACCACGTCCATATGCGCCATTACCCACAGGGCTTTCTTTTTATTTTCGCCGTAATATTTGGCTACGATATTCGGGCGCACGCCGCCTTCGGCTTTGGGGTCTTTTATGTTAATAACGGAAAGTTCGTCAAATTTCATCTGTTTGAGGACGGACAGCAAATACGCGGCTTTGGCGCCTTCGCCCTTTCCCCCGTCAGAAGGAGAAACGGCCGGGCAGGCAATCATATTCGTCTGCAAATCAATAACCGTTTGTTTATAAGTGTCGATTTTTTTAAATAATTCTTTTTCCATGTTTTCCATGTTCATCCTCCGGCCCGAAACCTTATAAGGGGTTGGGCACGTCTATAAATTGGGTTTGCACGCCAAAACGCTTGGCCACCAGCTCCATCAGCGCCAAAACGCCCGCTTTTTCCGAGTTGTAGTGCCCCAGCGCAAGGCAGTTAATATGCCCTTCGCGGCACCATTCCTGGGCGGGTTCGTCCAGCACGCCAGTGACATATAAATCAACTTTCCGTCCAATCGCTTGGGGGAGCAAATCTCCCGCGCCGCCGCTGACGACGGCCACGGTGCCGATTTCTTTCGGCCCGTAGGCAAGCAGTTTGGCCTGGGTTTGGCAGTAAGTTTCCAACCGGGCGACAATATCTTCCAGCCGGGCATTCACAATGCCCGAAAACCCGATTTGCTGGCCGTGATACTCCCCGAACGGTTGTACGCGTTCGGCTTTTATCGCACGCATCAGGACTGCGTTATGCCCCACCACGGGGTGTTTATCTAGGGGAAGGTGATAGGCGGCCAGGTTTAAGTTATGTTTCAAAAGAAACGCCACCCGTTCCCGGAACAAACCCGTAAGAGGCTGTTCTTTCCCCCACAAGAGGCCGTGGTGTACGACGGCGAGGTCCGCCCCCGCCGCGGCGGCTTTGCGAAAAAACTCCAAAGAAGCCGACACGCCAAACGCAATATTCCCCACCCGCGACGTTCCCGCCACTTGCAAGCCGTTATGGCTGGCATCGGGGATATGGGCGATGTCTAAATACGTATCTAAGAAGTGAATGACGTCTTCGCAATTAACCATAGAATTATGTTATCATTTTATAAGGATGAAAAGAACTCTTTTTTTACTTATTTTCCCTTTATTTTTAGCCTTAAACGCCCTTGGAACCGACATTCCCGCCGCGCTCTATCTGCCCGCGCAGGAAAAACTGCTCGCGCCCGGGCCGCAAATCACCGTCCAATATCCGCACGAAAACATGAAAGTGGCGCGCGGAGCCAAAAAGATTTTTATCTTCGGGCAAGTCATTCTGCCCGGCCCTGTAAAACTGGATATCAACGGCGAAGAAGTGCCCGTCTACAAAAACGGCGCGTTTGTGGCGTTTCTGCCCGTGCAAAGCGGCGCGTTTGAGTTTATGCTGACAGCCTCCAATGCCAAAGAAACCATCCAGGCCGTGCGCCGCATTACCGTGCCGGGCGCGGACATTAAAGATTTTTCCGCCAAAGCCGAGTTCGACCCGGAAGAAGTTTTCCCCCAAAAACCCGTGGAACTGCTGCCCGGGGATACCGTCAGCCTGTACGCGCGCGGTACGCCGGGAGCAACCGTCACCGCCACGCTTTCAGGCTTAAAAGACGCCAAAAACCTGCCGATGAAAGAGGACGTTTCCTCCCCCGGCTCCTACCGCACCCAATATGTAATTGACCCGGAACAAAAAGCCAAAACGGCAAAAATCACGTACCGCATGAAGGACGGCCCGGACGAAACGGAAGCCAAAATCACCGCGCCGGAAAAATTAAAAGTGCTTTCCGCCAAAACCCCGTTCACCCGCGGCCGCATTTTAACGCCGGGCGTAAAACTGCGCAAAATCCCCACCCCGCGCGAAAACTTATACCCCTTTTACCGCGCCTACGGAGACGTACTGATTAACGGCCGCTTAAACGGCCAATACCGTATTATGCTGAACGAACAGGAATCGGCCTGGTTGGAAGAGGAAAACTTCCGTTTGGAACCGGCTAAAGACTACGAACCGAACACCGTTACCGCCCTGCACATGAACGTAACGGACGAACAAACGCGATTTACGTTTACGGGCAAACGGGTTACTCCTATCAGCGTGCACGAATTTAACGACCGCCTGGAACTGACGTTATATTACACGGACGGATTTGACGAAAACTTCAGCATGGACACCACCAGCCCGCTGGTGGAAAACATCATTTGGTCCCAACCCGCCAAAGACACGCTGCTGTTCAAAATCTACTTTAAAAAAGGAACCGGCCCCTGGGGGCACGCCTACGATTTTGAAGAGAATAACTTAGCGCTGGATCTAATGCACAAGCCCGTTTTAACACCCGCCAAAAACAAACCGCTCACCGGGGCGCGCATTTTGATTGACGCCGGCCACAGCCCGCGCCGCCAAGCCCCGTATGACGGAGCCGTCGGCCCCACAGGCTACCTGGAATACGAAGCCAACCTGGCCCTGGCCGAAGAATTAAAACCCCTTTTGGAACGCGAGGGAGCCACCGTCATCATGACCCGCGAAGGCAACAACCGCATGAGCCTGCAAGAACGCTACAAACACGCGCTTAAAGAAAATGCGCATATTTTCGTCAGCCTGCATTATAACGCCCTGCCTGAAACGGTGAATCCGCTGGCGCGCGCACGGGGATTTTCGGTCTACTACAACTACCCCCACAGCTTTCAGCTGGCCCAGTCGGTTTACGACGCGTTCACCAAGCGCGTCCCGCTGCCGGACAACGGTATGATTGCCAACGACGTATTATTTATCCCGCGTATCCCGCAAATGCCCAGTATTTTGGTGGAGAACGCCTATATCATTCTGCCGGAGCAGGAAGAGC
>CALYRQ010000119.1 GCA_945483375.1 uncultured Elusimicrobia bacterium | reverse complement strand
CGGGTTTAATAATACGCAGACGAGAGAAATTACTTTTGACATTACATGTAACGGGTTTACTTTATGATGAAAAACAAAAAAGGTTTTACACTGACCGAAATTTTGTTGGCGGTGATGATTGTGGGCATCATTGGCGTTGCGCTTGCTGCGCTGACGACGGCTGCGTCGCGCGAGTCGGGCGTGGGCCGCAGTAAAGTGTTATTGCGTAATAACTTATCTATTGCTTTGCGCCAGCTCCGCCGGGATATTAAAGAATCTTCCCGTGTATTGTATGTCCGCGGAACATTAGGCTCTATCGACACAACCGAGATACCGCTTTTGATGTTGGGTAAAAATGTGGACCAGGGGGACGGTTCTTTCTATTCTGGCGATGTGGTATATATTACTTATTGTTTTAAACGCGGCACAACGAATAAAACTACTTCCGGCGCAACCGTGCTTCCTTCCGGAGCGTATGACGGTGGCGTGATTACCCGCTATGAATCCAATGCCGAAACCTGGACAAGCGGTAATTTGCCGTCTTGTTCGGGTGATTCTTCCAGCAAGTTTTTAAATAACGTAAAATATATTCCGTCCGCACAGTACGCCGCACCGCTGTTTGCGGTAAGGGGCTTTTCTGGCACGTATAATGTTAAGGATTCGGGCAGTCTTGCTAAGATTCGCAAAAATTTGGGCAGCGTGCTGGACGTGAACTTGATAACGGAATTACCCAGTAACCCGGTGGTGAACGACGTAACGGAAGAAACATTTATTCTTCCCAACGGTTTTGGGATTAAACAATAAAGGGGTTTTTATGTTAAATAATAAAAAAGGCGCGGCTTTGCTGCAAGTTTTGTTGGTTACGGTTGTTTTGGCGGGTATGGCGACGATGCTTCTGCGCGCCAGTTTATCCCGCACCACCACGGCGCGCCAAACGCGCCGCACCGTTTCCGCCCAGCTGCTTGTTAACGCATGTATGGCGGAAGTAAATACCCTTTGGAGCAATAAAACGCCCGCCGCGTTTGCAAACGATATGAAGCAGTGCATTATGTATTGTAAATCTGGCTCTAATCCTACCGCTATCTGCACCAGCTCAAATTCTGTTACAGAATATACGTGCCAAAAAATTACGTTGGAGGGTGTAGATTATACCGTAACGGCGAAAATGACGGGGACGCAGGATGCCAACGGCCAATGTCGGTTGGATTACCACATTAACGACAACGGTTCCGGCACCAGCGTGGAACTGTAACGGATGCCCGGGGCACGCATGAAAAAACTTTTAGGGTTGGCTGTTAGTGTAATGATAACGGGACAGTCTTGGGGGCAGGCCGCCGCCACTTCGTCCGCATCTTCTTCTTTACGTGTTTCTACGGCGGTGGAAGCGCCTTCTTCCAGTGTAGATTTATTAAAACAGTCGGCGGAAACTTCTACCGTTGCGGGAACGGCCGATTCTGCGCGTCCCGCCCAGCCGGCGGAGCCAGCCGTCCCGCCCGCCGCTTCCGCCTCTAATCCGGCCGCTTCGTCCGCTCCGGCGGTTTCCGTCCCAAAAACGCCGTCTTCGGCCGTGCCTGCCGCAACCCCGGCGGGCAAACCTGCCAACTCCTCAGCTATGCTTTCCATGCCGCTTGAGATGGGGGGAACCTCCCAGACGGTGCAAACGGCGGTGGAGCCCGTAAAAAAAACGCTTTCTCCCAAGGCGGCTAAACGCGTGGCGCAAACCAAACGCAAACGCGCATCCGTCCAACAGCAAAAAGCTGCCGTTCCCACCGCATTGGAAAAAGATATCGAAAAATCCAACGCGCTTTTGCCCGCGTCCGCCCAGGCTTCCGCCGCGGAAGAGGAGGAATTGTCCGAAGAAGAAGCCGCCGCGGATGCGGAACTGGAATACGCGGTGCGCATGTTGGAACAGTCCAAACAGGCGGCACAGTCCGCCGGGCGGAAAATTCCGCCGTCCGCTTCCCAAAATAAGCCGAAAACGGTGCCCGCGCCCAATAAAAAATTTAACCCGAACGCGTTTCGCCCCGGAGTAACGTGGCAGCCGTCCAAAAGTACGCATTTTGATATTTACACCCAAAAACGTTCTTCGGGCATCAGTTCGTCCAATATGTCCATGACGTTTGAATCAGCCTACCAAACCTTGCGGCGGTTTATCCCGTGGATGATGTCGAGCCGTGTGCGCGTGTTTGTGTACCAGGACCACGATTCTTACCTGCGTCACGAACCCAACGCCAAAGCCTGGACGCGCGCGCTGGCGTATCCGACGCGCGGGGAAATCGTCGTCTACGATGAGCCCGGAAAAAACCAGGAATTAAAAGAAGTGTTCACGCACGAATTGACGCATATTTTTACCCAGCAGTTTTTCGATAAGCACAAAACGGGCCGGATTATGACCCCGAACTGGCTGGACGAAGGGTTGGCCGTGCTGTTGGAAGACCAGGCTTATAACGGGATGAAAGGCGGCCCGTGGGCGAATGATTTTAAAAACCTTAATTTCCAGCGGGACCCGTCGGAGACGGTTGCCTCTTTCGGCTCTTCTTCCATGTTTGGGTCTTCCGCTAAGCGGTTAACTTCCAAGCGGCCGGGCAAGCCCGTCTATTTTACGCCGTTTGAGGAATTTATGGATGAGGGTTCTCTGGCGGCGGCGGAAGGCCGCGGAAAAACGGAAGAATGGTATTTCCAGGCCTATTCCATGGTGCGCTTTTTGCTGAACCCGGCGGGAGGTGCTTCTCCGTCCAACCGTATGCAATTCCAGCAGCTTACCACGCTTATGGCCGAAGGCGAGCCGGTGCGTAACCCGTCCACCGGGTTTTTAATGAAAGATTCCCGCGGCAAAACGGTTTACCAGCCGTATTCGGCCGAGAAAGCCCTGGGCCGCGCTTACCGTTATAATAACGTAGCTAATTTTGAAGACGCCTTTTGGCGTTGGGCCGGAAGGTAAATATCCTGTAAAACACGGTTAAAATATGGGATTCTTCCGAAAAATAAGATAAAAAGACTTGATTTTTTTGCGTTTTTTGGTAAAATAGAAGTATCAGGTTGGTAATTGCTGCGTAATATTTTCATGCGGTGTATGTCTTTTTTGCAAGAGGAGTGTTCTTTGTGCAAAAAAGACAGTATTTGTTTTTTTATGAGATGTTAGCAACAGTTCATTATACGAAGGTTGAAAAGGAGGCCTTATGAAGAAAGTATTGAGCTTGACGGCGGCCATTATGTTGCTTGGCTCCGTATTCTCGTTTGCTCAAAATTGTACCTGTCCCTGCTGTCAAAATGGGAAATGTTGTTCTGCGGACGGGGCTGAGGCTAGCGTTGCTCCTGAGAAAGTTCCCGCTTATCTCCGTTTGTATGTAAAAGATGGTGGCGTGATTAGACAAAAGCAACCTAAAGCGAAAAAGGCGCGTTCTCCTAAAAAGGATAAAGCGACTAAGGATAATTCCGGCGCCAATGCGCTTTCGGGCACTGTTTCCGCCGCTGTCAACTCGAAAGTGGAAAAGCAAAAAACTCAAAACAGCAGCAGAAAACAGAAACGGATTGATGAAGTCGCCAAAGCCATTGAAGAAGACCGTTTCGCTTCCGTGCAAAATTTGCTGGAAACAGTTTCTCCGTTAGACAAATCCAGCATAAAAGTGTCTTTGTTTCACTTGGCTATTATACACGAACGTTTTTATTTTGTTCGGTATTGGCTGAAAGATGACCGTGTTTCTTCCTTGCTGAAGGACGGGAACATTGGCATTGTATGTGACTTGGTTGAAAAAAGGGATACTCCGGCGAACCAGAAGGATAGAAATTTGGTGGAAGCCAACCGTAACGCGGTGCTTAAATTGTTGCTGGATGGCGGCGCAAACCCCAATGCTTTATGCTATTCCCCGCAAGATTCCGAGAAGGCTCCGGCTATGTTTGTGGCGGCTGGCTATTGGGGCAATTTGCCGGCGGTACGGCTGTTGGCAAACCATGGTGCAAAAGCTGATTTCAGTATCTTGGATATTGCCGTCTATTGGCACAATTCCGGTATTGTGGATTTCTTGTTGAAAAAATATCCGCAGATTGATAAACATCAACTCAACAGCTGTGGTGAAAACTTGGTGTTTACTGCCGTAAAATCGCCGCTTTCAAATACTGATGTGGACGTGGCCATGACGGTTGACGTATTGCTGAAAGCTGGCGTACGCAAAGATATTGTGGCGAAGGGCGGTCTTTTCTGTAATTATGCAGGCATGACCC
>CALYRQ010000118.1 GCA_945483375.1 uncultured Elusimicrobia bacterium | reverse complement strand
TTGCCAGTTTGGCAGACGGGGGATTTTTGTAATGCTGTGGGGAAAAATCTTCTTTTCCGCCGTCATTCCGGCCGTGGCTTGTTGTTCGTAGTTGGCGGCATGTCCTAAATAGTGTGGCCCAGCTAATCAGAAGAGCGCGGATAAGAGGGGGCCCAGGCTCTGGGCTTGACCCGTTTTTTTTTTTGATAACATGGGGATAAATTGAGGTTTGGCGGCCCGCAGGGGGCGGCCCGCAGGGTCTCAGGATGACTTTTTTTAATAGGAGAAACGAAAATGAAAGAATTTAATGTCGTCATGCTGAACTTGTTTCAGCATCTATATAAAAAAATAAGAACACAATCTAATAAACTGACTGGATTCCGGATCCGGCGGCGTTCCGCGTGCCGGAATGACGGCCGAATGAAAGGTTTTACATTAATAGAGTTATTAGTCGTCGTTTTAATTATCGGCATTTTGTCTGCTGTGGCGCTTCCTCAGTATACTCAGGCGGTGGAAAAATCCCGCGCCGCGGAAGCGGTTGTCAACATCCGGGCGTTGGCGCAGGCATTGGAACTTTATTATATGGCTAACGGAACATACCCGCCTTTAAACGGTGAATCTTTCGCTACCGGCGCGCTGGACGGGTTGGACGTAAGTATTTCTCCCAGTAAAAATTTTAATTTTTATTCCCATTATCACACCTATATAGCGTATCAGCGTATTAATTCTTCCACTTATAATTACAGCATTACCCAAACGATGAAAAACCAATCTGATGAAGAGTGGGCGTCGCGCGGGCTGACGTGCCATATTCCAGAAAGGGCGGATGCCGATACTCCTTCCGCCAGATTGTGTAAAAGTTTGTGCGGAGTCAGTGCTCTTAAACGGGTGTGGGGCAGTGGGGAATTTGGGTGTGAAATAAAATAGCTTTCAGCGGCGGAACCACACGGCGCACCGTGTGCGCCAAGGGTTTTTTGCCGGATCAAGCGTCTTTAAAAACATTGTTTTTGTATCCGAATTTACGCCGGAAACGGGCGTTAAAACAGGCAAGTTTTCCAAACCGTGCAGCATTTCCCGCGCGGTTTTTTCATTCCATTTTGCGGCCGGCCAAAAAGCAAACGCTTCGACTGTTAGTCCCAGTTGTTTTTTTAAGCGGAAGCTGTTTTCGGCCGCGCCAAAGGCGGCTTCCCGCACGGGCAGCAGTGTCAAATCCCGCGCTTTTAAATCAAGTGCGCCAAATTCCACCAGGCCGCTTTGCCGGAGTTCTTTTATCTGCGTTTCCGTCAGCAGGTTTTGCCACGGTTCCCGGTACGGGTCCTGCCAGGCGTCATACGCGCCGACGTATTCCTGCGCCAAAAATACGCAGGCTTTGGCGTTATATTTTTGCAGGAGCGGGAAAACTTCTGTATAAAAAGATTGATATCCTCCCATAAAAGCAAGCAAAACGGGCTTGGCGGGCAAGCGGCTTTTGGAGAGTTCTCCGGGCAGTACGGTTGTAAAATTGCGGCGGGCTAAATTGTTAAGCGTGCGTTCCAGTTGGGCGACGGAAGTCCATTCGTTTTTTAAACGCGCGTTGGCGGGCGGACGGCCGATTTTGACGTGCGTCAACACCACAAGCGCACGTTTGGCGCGGCGCAAGAGAACATAAGCGGCCGCCGTCAGGAGTATTCCGGCCGCGGTAAGCGGATAAATCATCATTTATTTTTCTTCTCTTCCCACAGGTACCACAATTTCATATATTTAACGAATATGTAAAAGCAGGAAAAAGACGCCCAAATAAGCCCTCTTATCCCGTCTAAAAAACCGGCTTTTAGCACGTAGCGGCGCGCAAACTCAAACGGCACCGTTAAAAGTACGCGCAACAGACATACTTTTTTGCCTTTTCAAACATAGTTTGCGCGGCGAGGGTGGTGTATTTATTAAATTTGTCAAAGTAGGATTCGATGCTGTCGTACGGGTGGTGTATAAATACGTTTTTAAGGCGTGCGGTGTTTCCGTCCACATGCAGTTTTTCGTGCACCAGGCCGCCTCTAAATTCGGCTTTTTTCGTGCGGACCAAACGCAAAATATGTTCGGCTTTCATGCCGCTGTGGCGCATGCGTTTGCCCAAAAAATCGTTCACGCGGGTGAGTTCGTATCCGTCGGCCTTACCTTGTTGCACGGCTTGCTTGATTTCTTCGGCCAGCTCGGGCGTGAGGGATTCGTCCGCATCCAGCGACAGCGCCCATTCTCCCGTTACCTTCGACAGGGCAAAATTCTTTTGGTTGGTAAATCCGTCAAACACGCGGTTGTATACCGCGGCGCCGAGGTCCCGGCAGACCAACGCGGTTTTGTCTTTCGACATACTGTTAACCACAACAATTTCGTTTACGATATGTTTTGCGCTCAAAATACATTTGGCGATATTATGTTCTTCGTTTTTGGCGATAATAAAAAGACTAATGCGAGGTGTTTTCATAAGTTTATCAAGGGCTGGTATAATTTGTTTTACAGTTTGCTTTGTCCCCGGGTCAACTGCAGGTGGTAATCAAACAGCGTTTCTCCGCCGCGTGGGAAGGCGCGCCGCAGCGTTTTGGCGGGATTCCAGGGCCAGGGGTTTACTCCTTTGTTAGTGCTGAAATCAAACAGGTAGCCTGCTTTAAATACTTGCGGCCGGACGCGTTTATCGAAGCCGCCCGAGCCGAACGGATAACAAAAAGCCGTAACGGGTTCACCCAGTTGCTCTTCCAAAATTTGTTTACTGCGGACGAGCTCCCGGACGATTTCTTCGTCAGGCAGACTTCTTAAGCGGCAGTGGGAGCACGTGTGGGAACCGAATTGTACCAGGCCGCTGTTTTTCATTTCGCGGATTTGTTCCCAGGTCATATATTCGGGCGTGCCGATTTTGTCCGTAACTAAAAAGATGACGGCCGGCACGTTGTATTTTTTGAGAAGCGGGAACAGATTTTTATAATTGTCTTCGTACCCGTCGTCAAACGTCAGCATGACGGGTTTTTGGACGGGCGCGCCTTTTTCTAACTCTTTTAAAGAAATGGGCGTATATCCGTTTTCTTTTAAAAATATGAGGTGCTTTTCAAGCATCGCCGGGGTAACGGTAAACGGGTCCAATGAAGACGGATTTTGCTCCGCCGCGTGATGATACATTAGCGCGACAAACCCCTTCCGTTTGGGCAGATACCAGGTTTTGCACAAGGAGGGGCAGATAACAAACAGCGCCGCCGCGCATAACACCGCCAGAACGGCTGCCGTCATTTCTTTTCCTCCTGCTCAAGCTGCCAAAGTTTCATATATTTTACGAATACGTAAAACGTGGAGAAAGACGCCCACATCAGCCCCCGCACGCCGTCCAGTACGCCCAGTTTCAGCAGGTAGCGTTTGGCAAATTCAAACGGCAGGCGCCCCAACGTGCTGATAAGGGAAAACCGTTTGCCCCGGGCGTGCAGGTGCCGGGCGGCCAGCGAAGTGTAGTTGTTAAATTTGCGGAAGTAGGTTTCAATGGAATCGTACGAATAATGGTTGATGTGATTCGTTAAATGCCCGACGGGGCCGTGGACCACTAAACCTTCGTGCACGAGCCCGCCTTCATAAACGGTTTTTTTCGTGCGCACCAAACGCAGGTGCTTTTCCTTATTAAGTCCGCCAAAGCGCATTTTCTTTCCCAGAAAATAGTTGGAAAAGGGAATATAAAACCCGTCAAAAGAAGTGTTTTTCGTCACGCGGGCGATTTCTTCGGCGAGGTCTGGCGAGAGGGTTTCGTCCGCGTCTAAGTTTAACGCCCAGGGGCATGAAACTTTCGAAAGGGCAAAGTTCTTTTGAGTCGTGAAACCGTCGAAGGCGCGGGTAAACACCTGTGCGCCGAGGTCCCGGCAAATAAGCGCTGTTTTATCGGTGGAAAAGGCGTCCACCACAATCACTTCGCTTACCAAATTTTTCGCGCTCAAGATGCATTTAGCGATGTGGCGTTCCTCATTATGGGCGATGATAAAAAGCGAAATCCGTTGGTTTGTCATAATGTTATTGTACCATTTGGCACGCAAAAAGCCCAATATAAAAAAGGGAACCGCTGTAGCAGGGTTTGGGACTACAGCGGTATGGGATGAAATTTAAATTTGTCTGTATATACAGTATATCGCTTAGGCGGGGGGAAAACCAGGGCCCTTGGACCCCATTTCCCCGCAATTTATACCTAGAAAAAATTAGGCCTTTTGTAGTATAATTTCTAGGACCTTTCAAC
>CALYRQ010000117.1 GCA_945483375.1 uncultured Elusimicrobia bacterium | reverse complement strand
ATTTGCATTCATCCCCGCGTTTACACACGGGGTACTCTGTTAGGTATAAATAGACTAAAAACACCCCGATTTTATCGGGGTATTTTTTATCTTATTTACTTTTCAGTTTGGCGCAAAGTTCCGCCAACCCCGACGATATATCCTCTTTCTGCACAATCACGCCGTCCGGCACCTGCAAATTAACGGGCGCAAAGTTCCAAATCGCTTTTACTCCCGCCGCCACCAGCGTATCCGTCACACCCTGCGCGGCCGCGGCGGGCAACGTCAGCACCGCGATTTTTAAATTCTGCTTTTCAATCATCGTCGACAACTGCGCCGTGTGATACACGGGTACGCCGTGTACGGTGCTGGCCACCTTTTCCGGGTGCGTGTCAAACGCGGCCACAATTTCAAGCCCGTGATTTTTAAAACCGTCAAATCCCAAAAGTGCCGCGCCCAGGTGGCCGACGCCCACCAAAAACGCTTTGTTTAACTTGTTCCAGCCTAGGAACTTTTCGATAACTTCAATCGTACCCGCCACTTTAAACCCAGCGCGCAGTTTGCTGGGCGCACCGACGGCCTGCAAGTCTTTTTTAATGACGATGGGCAAGAGATGCGTTTCGTCGGCTAGATAGGTGGACGAAACCAGCTCCCGGCCGTACGCATGCAAATTATAAAAAATCCGTAAGTATTGCGGCAAACGGCGAATCGTCTGCACGCTAATCTCTTTCCGACGGTGAAACAGTCCCACGGGGAACCTCCAAAAACATCTTTTTTATGGATATTGCAATATCCATGATATATTTTTCCCGAGCCTCTGTCAACTCTGCCCGGATCCTTATTTTAGAGGGAGTATTGACATTAAACGAGTCAAAAGATAAAATATAGATATCAAAATATCTAATATGTTATTTTTGATATTTTAAAGGAGAATAAATACTATGGCGGAAAAGAAAACTGCCGCTCCGGCCGAAGCCACCAAAGAAGAATTGTCCATGCTGGACAAGATCGTCGACAAAGTGAAAGCCGCGCAGCGCATTTACGCAACGTTTACGCAAGAACAAGTAGACAAAATTTTCCGCGCCGCGGCCATTGCCGCTGCGCAGAACCGCATCCCGCTGGCCAAAATGGCCGTGGAAGAAAGCGGCATGGGGGTAATGGAAGATAAAGTAATTAAAAACCAATTCGCTTCCGAATACATTTACAACCAATATAAAGACACCAAAACCTGCGGCGTTTTGTCCGACGACGACGCTTTCGGCTACCGCCAAGTGGCCGAGCCTATCGGCGTAATTGCGGGCGTGGTGCCGACCACCAACCCCACCTCTACGGCCATTTTCAAAAGCCTTCTCGCTTTGAAGACCCGCAACGGGATTGTGTTTTCCCCCCATCCGCGCGCTAAAAAATGCACCATTGAAGCCGCGAAAATCGTTCTAAATGCGGCCGTGGAAGCGGGCGCGCCGGAAGGCATCATCGGCTGGATTGAAAACCCCACCATGCCGCTTTCCAACGCGTTAATGCACCACCCGCATATCAACCTTATTTTGGCCACCGGCGGCCCCGGCATGGTAAAAGCCGCTTACTCCTCCGGCAAACCGGCCATCGGCGTAGGCGCGGGCAACACCCCGGCAGTCATTGACTCCACCGCCAACATCAAAATGGCCGTCAGCTCCATCATCATGAGCAAAACGTTTGATAACGGCATGATCTGCGCCAGCGAACAGTCCGTCGTCGTGGAAGACGCGGTGTATGAAGACGTTAAAAAAGAATTCATCGCCCGCGGCTGCGCGTTCGTCACCGGCAAAGACCGCAAAAAACTGGCCGAAACCATTGTGGTAAACGGTAAACTCAATTCCGCCATCGTCGGCCAGAGCGCGGAAAAAATCGCGGAAATGGCCGGCATTAAAGTGCCCGCCCACACCAAAATTTTAATCGCCGAAGCCAGCGAAGTGAACGACGCGGAACCCTTTGCCCGCGAAAAACTCTCCCCCGTGTTGGGTTTCTACCGCGCCAAAGATTTCAACCACGCCGTAGACCTCGCGCGCGACCTTATTCTGTACGGCGGCGCCGGCCACACTTCCGTTCTGTATACGGACGAATCTAACGAAGAACATATTGATATGTTCAAAGATATGCCCACCGCCCGCACGCTGATTAACATCCCCTCTTCCCAGGGCGCCATCGGCGACGTGTACAACTTCAAACTCGCGCCGTCTTTGACTTTGGGCTGCGGCTCTTGGGGCGGCAACTCGGTCAGCGAAAACATCGGGGTTAAACATCTTATGAACGTGAAATCCGTCGCGGAACGCCGCGAAAACATGTACTGGTACAAAGTACCGTCCAAAATCTACTTCAAACGCGGCGCGCTTTCGCAGGCTTTGGCCGAACTGAAAGGCAAACAGCGCGCGTACATTATTACGGATAAAACGATGGAACAGCTGGGCCACGTCCGCACCGTGTGCGACGTATTGGAAAGCCTGGATATTAAATTCCGCGTCTTCTCCAACGTACTGCCCGACCCGAACATTTCCAACGTGCAGGAAGCGCTCAACATCGCCAACTTCTGGCAGCCCGATATCATCATCGGCCTCGGCGGCGGTTCCGCCATGGACGAAGCCAAAATGGTGTGGCTGATGTACGAAAACCCGGATACCAGCTTTGAAGATATCGCCATGCGCTTTATGGATATCCGCAAACGCATTTACGCGGCTCCGCCCTTGGGCAAAAAAGCGACCATGGTGGCTATCCCCACCACGTCCGGCACCGGCTCCGAAGTGACGCCGTTCACCATCATCACCGACGAAAAAACCGGCACCAAATACGCCATTACGGATTACGCTTTGACCCCCGATATGGCTATTATCGACCCGGAATTTGTACTCGGTATGCCCAAAACGCTGACCGCCTGGTCCGGCCTTGACGTGCTGACCCACGCCATTGAAGCGTACACCTCCGTATTCTCCACCAACTTTACGGAAGGCCAAGCGCTGGAAGCCATGCGCCTCGTGTTCAAATATCTGGAAAGCTCCTACACCAACGGCGCCAAGGATATCAACGCCCGCGAAAAAATGCACTACGCGGCCACCATCGCCGGTATGGCGTTTGCCAACGCGTTCCTGGGTCTGTGCCACTCCATGGCGCACAAACTGGGCGCGATGTATCACGTACCGCACGGCTTGGCCAACGCGCTCTTGTTGTCCTACGTCATTGAATTTAACGCTACGGATAAACCTACCAAACAGGGGCTGTTCCCGCAGTACAAATATCCGTTCGTAAAAGGACGCTACGCCAAAATCGTGGAATTCCTCTTGCCGCACAATGAATTCGGCGACGACAAAGACGCCAAAGTGCAGCAACTCATCGAAATGGTGGAGACGTTGAAACACAACCTCAACATCCCCAAATCCTTGAAAGAATACGGTATCCCGGAAAAAGAATTCTTGGATAACCTGGATCAACTTTCCGAACTTGCTTTCGACGACCAGTGCACCGGCGGGAACGCCCGCTATCCGCTGATCAGCGAAATCAAAGAGCTGTATTTGAAAGCCTATTACGGAGAACCCGTTAAGCACGTTAAAGGCAAATAAGTTGTTTTAAAACGGAAAAATCCCCGGAGCGTTTAAAAACTCCGGGGATTTTTTATGCAGGTAAAAAATACACAACATCCATTCATTACGGCAAACGATAATACATATAGTAAGAACTCTTATCCGCATTATTGGCTCCGCCGTGATCTTCTACACCGCCCATTGCCAAACAAATGGTCTTGCCTAAGGATTTACCCCCTTCAGCCGTGGAGCTGGCCAAACAAAAATTCCCATTTTCAAGAACGGCGTAGGAGGCCGCTGTCCATTCCCCCGGCATCTTGAAAGAACATGTTGTATCGAAATAGGTAAAATGGGTACGGCAAAAAAATTTATCCGTCTGATAGGTAATGCCCGTATTGTCCCAAGTCCCCGCAACACCGCCTTTGGGCAACTCAATATCCAGCGCATCCCACTCCCGCGCATACTCGCCGTTGGCCATATAATACACGCGCTGCGCCTGTGCAATAGCTTTGGCCAGTACCATTCCTTGCGTAAAACGCGCTTTTCCCACCGCTTTTTGATACTGTGGGAGAGCCACCGCCGCCAGGATACCGATGATTAAAACCACCACCAGCAGCTCTATTAACGTAAATCCGGCGTTGTTTGCGCCAGACAAGGATTTTTGAATAAATTTAGTCATACCTCAATTTATCAAAAAAAAAAAACAATAC
>CALYRQ010000116.1 GCA_945483375.1 uncultured Elusimicrobia bacterium | reverse complement strand
GCCGTGGAGTTGCGGGGTTACGGGCAGAGCACGGGCAAAGGGACGGCGTCTTCTTTTGCCAAAGAAGGCGTAGATAACGAATTTAACAAAATGACGCGCGACGCCGAAGCCGCGTTTTCCTTCCTCAATAAAAAAGGCGTGGCGGAAAGCGACATGGCCGTTTTGGGTGCGGGCCTGGGGGCCAATGTGGCCGCCAAAAGCCTGGCTTTTGCGCAAGACGTGCCGATGCTGGCTTTAATCAGTCCGTCCACTAACGTGCGCGACGTGCTGACCATTCCATCGCTTCGCGTATATAAAGAAGGTAACGTGCTTATCGCGGCGGGCGCGGCGGACAAAAAGATGTTTTTGGAAGCCAGCGTCATCCGCAACGTGGCGTATGTTTCCACCGGCGAAAATAACGGCCGCGTAACGTTTTTAACCGCGTACGATTTAACCTCGCACGAAATGTTGGACAAATACTTAACTCCGGCCGTTATTCAGTGGCTCAAAACGCCACAGCGGCCCGAAGTGCTGCCGGACGAGCCGCTTGAACCGGAAACGGAACCCTCCGGCGAGGCGGAAGGGGGCTTGTTTATCGGGCCTTCCGCAACGGAAGACGCTCTTTTTCCGTCGGTACTGAACTAATTTCCCGTTAGGAGAATCTTATGAAACCCGCGCGCATCGTTTTTCCCCGTTTCCATTTTGGCGAGAGTGACATAAACCACGCCGCCGATTTGGCGCGTCGCGGAGTAGGCGGTTTTTGCGTATACGGCGGTACGGCGCGGGAAACGCTTGATTTTACACGCCACATGAACGACGCTTCCCCGTACGGGCGTTTGTTGTTTTGCGCCGACATCGGCGAAGATTTAAGCGAAATTATTACGGATGCGCCCGCTCTTCCGTCCAATATCTCGTTGGTGTCTTTTCCGTCCCCGCAGGACGCGGCATACCGCAAAGGTAATCTGATTGCGCGCATGGCGCGCGCGGCCGGGCTTGATTGGGTGCTTTCCCCGGTGGCGGACTTGGGGTATTCGTCGCCTGCATTTGGGGACGAACCGATGACGGTCACGCGGCTGGCGGGGGACTTTATCGCCGGGCTTTCCAACGGCGGCGCGCTTAACTGCGTAAAATATTTCCCCGGCGTTTCGGGCGCGCTTAAAACGCTTGCCCAGCTAGAAGACGCCGAATTTGTGCCTTACAAACACGTATTCCGCCGGGCGGACTGCATTATGCCGTCGGACATGATTTTCCCGAACATTGATAACGACAACCAGGCCATGTTGTCGGACAAAGTGATTAAAGGGTTGCTTAAAAAACGGCTGAACTATAAAGGTTGCGTGGTGAGTTTTCCGCTTTTTAAAGCGCGGTTGCGTTATGAAGAAGCCAGCGCGGTAAAAATGCTGCATTGTGGAATAGAGGATATTTTTGCTCCCAAAAACGCAGAGAGCGTAATTGATGCCGTGGAACGCGAAACTGACAAAGGATTCTTGTTTGACGAAATTACGCGGGCCGTATCCAACCACGAGATGTTCATCAGTAAAGTAAACGCCGGACCGGAGCCCATGGAGTTAAAAGACGCGTTTGCTTTGGCGGACCAGTCGTTTGAAAAATAAAAATTTATTGGTGTGAAAAAATCCGCTCCGTAAACCGGGACGGATTTTTTTGCGGGTTAATGGGGTTGTTCTGCTGGTGCTCGCCTGTTTATAACTTTGCGGTATGGCTAAAACAGTGTGGCCTAAACTAATCAGAGAGGCACGGACAAGTGGGAAGCCCAGGCTCTGGGCTTGACCCGTTTTTTTTTTTGATAACATGGGATACTAGGTTTGGCGGGCTTCTCTACCCACGTCATTCCCGAGTGTTGTAATCGGGAATCTGTTGTTTTTTAAGGAATGAAACTCCCCGGGCGTGAGCCCGGGGAGTTTCATTGGAACGGCTTTTTGCCAGAGTGTAAAATAAAAGCAT
The DNA here is from genome assembly GCA_945483375.1 of uncultured Elusimicrobia bacterium. GTDB lineage: Bacteria > Elusimicrobiota > Elusimicrobia > Elusimicrobiales > Elusimicrobiaceae > Avelusimicrobium. Next base: position 2,312 of record CALYRQ010000116.1, on the reverse strand, counting down.
ATAAAAAAGGCTCCGTGTTTCGGAGCCTTTTGGCAACAAACCTGAGAAAGCGTTTATTTGTCTTCTTCTTTTTTAAATTTGGCGGCGATTTCTTCTTTGCGTTTGGCAAATTCTTTCGTCACTTTTTCTTTTCCTTCCGCCAGGCGTTCGCGCACGTCTTCGGCTTTTTCGGCAATTTTTTCGCGCATTTCTTCAGCGCGTTCTTTCACTTTTTCTTTCAAGTCTCCCGCGTGTTCGAGTACGAATTCTTTTTGGTCTTCATACATGTCGGAAGCCAGTCTTTTGAGTTTCCGGCGGGTGGTTTCCCCTTTGGCGGGCGCCAAAAGCACCCCCGCGGCGGCCCCGGCTACCGCGCCGGCCAGTACACCAAATACGAAAGCGGCAAGTCCCGCTCCCCCGCAATGACATTTATGACACATATATACCCCTCCTTTTGCTTTGCTATAATGTTATATATATATTGTACAACAACTTTTAGAGAAATCTTTGTTCCCCTGTTTACAGTATAGTGGCAGAACAACTTTTTGCCATCATATTTTTGAATTAGTTTGTAAGGAGAATATATATGCCCAATCCGTCCGCACCGCGTCATCCCGGCAGACAGCTCGACCCTGCCGTGCGCAAACGCAACTTCGAAGAAGTGGCCCAAATTTTTACCAAAGAAGAAGCCCTGGCCGAGGCCGACCGCTGTTTAAACTGCAAAAATCCGCGCTGTCAGGCCAACTGCCCCGTGGGGGTGCAAATCCCGGCGTTTATCGCGCTTTTAAAAGAAGACAAAGTGGGCGAAGCCGTCAGCAAAATTATGGAAACCAGCCTGTTGCCCGCCATTTGCGGCCGCGTCTGCCCGCAGGAAAAACACTGCGAAGGCAACTGCATTTTAAAAGACCGTTTCGGTTCCGTCAACATCGGGCAACTGGAACGCTACACCGCCGACACCGCCCGTAAAGAAGGTTTATTAAAAACCCCGGTTTGCGCGGCTCCTACGGGCAAAAAAGTGGCGTGTATCGGCTCCGGCCCGTCTTCTATCGCGGCGGCGGCCGAACTGGCGCGCGCCGGGCACGACGTAACCGTTTTTGAAGCGCTCCACGCGTTCGGCGGCGTGCTTCGCTACGGGATTCCTTCGTTCCGCTTGCCGCGCGAAGTGATTGACCACGAAATCGAAACTGTTAAATCCATGGGGGTCAAATTCCGCACGGACGTGCTCGTCGGCGCGACGGAAAAAATCGCCGATTTGTTAAAAGATTTTGACGCGGTGTACGTTGGTTCCGGTGCGGGGCTACCCACGCTGACGGGCATTCCCGGCGAAAACGCCGTAGGCGTATACAGCGCAAACGAATTTTTAACACGCGTGAATTTAATGCAAGCCTACAAATTCCCGGAAACGGACACGCCGATCCGTATCGGCAAACGCGTGGCCGTGTTGGGCGGCGGCAACAGCGCGATGGACGCGGCCCGCTGCGCGATGCGTCTGGGGCCGGACAGCGTGACGGTGGCCTACCGCAGAAGTGCGGCCGAAATGCCCGCGCGCGCGGCGGAAGTGGAACACGCCAAGGAAGAAGGTGTCGTTTTCGAATATCTCGTTACCCCCAAAGAAGTGCTGGTGGACGATAAAGGCCATGTGTCCGGGCTTAAATGCACGCGCAACGAACTCGGCGCGCCGGACGAAAAGGGCCGCAGACGGCCGGTGGAAATCCCGGGTTCGGAATTTGTGCTTCCCGTGGACACGATTATCGTGGCAATCGGCCAGAAACCCAACCCGATTATCGCCAAAACCACGCCTGAACTGAAAACTACCGAACGCGGCGTATTGGAACTCAACGCGGAAGGCAAAACCACCATGCCGGGCGTGTATGCGGGCGGCGACATTATCCGCGGCGGCGCGACGGTTCTTTTGGCCATGAAAGACGGCATTGAAGCCGCCGGACGCATTAACAAATATCTTGAGGGGAAATAGTATGGAAGAAAATACCATTTTAGTAAAAGAAAATTTAAGCGACGTTGTGGTGAAATTCGTTATCTACAAACCCCTCATCGCCAAATCGGCCAAAGCGGGGCAGTTTGTTATTCTTCGCGGCAGAGAAGGCGGCGAACGCGTACCCGTTACGCTTGTGGATTGGGACGCGGAAAAAGGCACCATTACCGTTATCATTCAGGCCATCGGCAAATCGACCGCGATGTTTAATTCTTTTAAACAAGGCGAAAAATTTTTGAACGTAGCCGGTCCCTTGGGCACCCCCGTGGAAATTAAAAACTACGGCACGGTGGCCGTGGTGGGCGGCGGCGTGGGTATCGCCGAAGTGTACCCGATTGCC
>CALYRQ010000115.1 GCA_945483375.1 uncultured Elusimicrobia bacterium | reverse complement strand
CCCTCCCAGCATACGTTGATGAAAACCAACATCCCGGCGGTGGACAGCCGCTACCGCATTCACGCCCCCACCCCGGCTTCGGGCTTACTCCTTACGCCGTTTATCACCGGGTTGTTAAAAACAAAAAATAATCTGTATTTGGAACTGAACGACAACGCACTCGTCTACCACGAAAATACGCTTATCTCGCCGGAAGACATGGAAACGTTCCGCTTCCGCGCCATGCAGATTTTAACCGAGTGTGAAACGCTGATTACCAAGATGGACGAGCAGAAACCGTCGGACACCGCCACCCAGACCCCCACCCCGCAGGACGACGCCGAAAAACGCGCCCAGGCCATGTTAAAAGCGCTCTGCACGCCGCAGTCGCCCGCCAAAACGGATTCCGGCCGTCACGGCGCACTGTGGATTTTTATCATGCTGGCCGTACTGGCGGGTATGACGTTTTTGTCCTGGCTCATGCTGAACCGCATGACCCACTGACGTTTTAAGGCATAAAAAGCTACAATACCAATATATGGCAAAAGACATCGTTCAAGTAGAAATCAAACGCATTCCCATTGATATTGAGGCCAAAGGCCTGGGTATGGTGGAAATTGCCGATTTGGCCGCCTCTGTGGAAAAATACATGGCGGAACTGCAGGAAGAGGGCGAAATTGACACCTTAAAACAAGCCCTCATGGCCGCGTTGCACTTTGCGGCCAAAGCCTACCTGCAAACCCAAAACGAAGGCGGCAAACGCCAGGAAGAAGAATCGCGCGTGAACGACTTAATCGCCAAATTACAAACCGCGCTCGACGCGTCCCAAAAATAATTTTATGCAAGAAGAAACCAATATCCCGCTGGCCGCACGCCAGGCGCCCAAAACGCTTGAAGACTTTGCCGGGCAACATCACCTTTTGGGCAAAGGCAAAATGCTGCGCCGCCTGTTGGAAGCGGATATGGTCAAATCCGCCGTGTTCTTCGGCCCTCCCGGGTGCGGAAAAACCGCTACGGCGCGTTATATCGCGTCGCGCACGCAGGCCTACACCGTGGAACTTAACGCCGCAGCCGCCGGCGTGGCGGACATCAAAAAAGTGCTGGCCGAAGCCAAAGACCGCGCCCGCACGCCGACGTTCGACCAAAAACGCACGCTGGTGATTTTGGACGAAATACACCATTTTAACAAAACCCAACAGGACGTACTTTTGCCGTCCGTGGAACGGGGCGACATCATTTTAATCGGCATTACTACTGAAAACCCGTATTTTTACATCAATACCGCGCTCCTTTCGCGTTTTTCCGTATTCGAATTTAAGCCGCTTGGCGAAAAAGATTTGCTCAAAATTTTAACGCGCGCCGCCGAAAAAGAAAACGCCGTTATCGACAAAGACGCTGCGGACTATTTTATTACCCAAGCCAACGGCGACAGCCGCAAAATGCTCAACGCCGCCGAACTGGCGTTCGTCACCACCAAGCCTTCCGACGACGGCAAAAAGCATATCGACTTGGAAATTGCCAAAGAATGTATCCAACGCCGCCATTTAAATTACGACAAAAAGGGCGACGAACATTATGATATTATTTCCGCTTTTATTAAATCGATGCGCGGCTCCGACCCCGACGCGGCCGTCTACTGGCTCGCGCGTATGTTGGAAAGCGGAGAAGACCCTCGCTTTATCGCGCGGCGCATTTTAATCTGCGCCAGCGAGGACGTCGGCCTCGCCGAACCCGCCGCTTTAATGATTGCCCAAGCCGCATTTCAGGCGTCTGAAGAACTCGGTATGCCGGAAGTGCGTATTCCCTTGGCGCACGCGGCCATTTACGTGGCCTGTTGCCCCAAGAGCAACTCCGCCTACTTGGCGGTGGACGCCGCTCTGCAGGAAGTGCGCGAAGGGCGTTTCCGCCCGGTGCCAGACCATTTGCGGTCCGGCGGGAAAAACCGCGGCTACAAATACGCACACGACTACCCAAACCACTACGTCAAACAGCTTTATATGCCCTCGCCCGTCAAATTCTTTAACCCCGGGACGCTCGGCAAAGAAGCCGCGCTTATTGAACGCCTAAAAAAAACCAAGGGAGAATAAATGGAACCCGAAGCCCCGTTTAGAGGACAAGTTTTCTCCGTTACCGCCATTACGATGGCCATCAAACAGATGATGGAAGGCGTTTTTCGCGGCGTGTTTGTGGAAGGCGAAGTAAGCAATTTGCGCACCGCCGCCAGCGGGCACGTGTATTTCGATTTAAAAGACCGCGAGGCGTTACTCTCCGGCGTCATGTTTAAATGGGACGCGCGCAAATACGCCCTGCATTTGCAAGAAGGAATGCAAGTGCGCGTGGGCGGAGATTTATCCTGCTACGCCAAACAGGGGCGATACCAGATTGTAGCCAAAACGGCCGAAGCGTTAACCAAAGGCAACCTGTTTTTGGAATTTGAAAAACTCAAAAAGAAACTGGAAGAAGAAGGCCTTTTTGACCCCGCGCACAAAAAAGAAATTCCCGCTTATCCCCAGCGAATTGCCGTCATTACGTCACCCACCGGGGCGGCCGTACGCGATATTTTGTCCGTATTAAAACGCCGTAATCCGCATTTGGAAGTCCTCGTCATCCCCACGCTTGTGCAAGGGGACGAAGCCGCGCCGCAAATTGCAGAGGCACTCGCGGACGCCAATGCGTTTACCCCCAAACCGGACGTTATTCTCTTGGGCCGCGGCGGCGGAAGTATGGAAGATTTATGGGCATTTAACGAAGAAATCGTCGCGCGCTCCATTTTTAAAAGCAAAATTCCCGTCATTTCCTGCGTCGGGCACGAGGTGGATTTTACCATCGCCGATTTTGTGGCCGATTTGCGCGCCCCCACGCCGTCCGCGGCGGCGGAACTGGTCGTGCAAAATTCGCAAAATACGCAGGAATACGTGGCACAGCTTCAAAAACGGCTACTGCAATCCGTCAGCCTGTTTTATGAACGCGCCAAACGGCGGTACGATTTAGCGGTTAACAGCCCCGTATTTAAACACACGGAAACCTTATTCGCCGCCAAAGAACAGGAACTGGACGATTTAACGCTGCGGCTGGAAAACGGTATCCGCGAAAAATTTAAAAATTTCGAAACGCGCTTGGAACTCTCGTCGCAAAAATTGGTTGCGCTCGGCCCGCAGGCCGTGCTAAAACGCGGCTACAGCATTACGCGCAAGGCAGACGGAACCGTCATCAGCCGAGTAAGCGACACCGCCCCCGGAGAAACCGTCTACGTCCAAGTGCAGGACGGTATGATTTACACCCAAGTAAAATGAGGTTTTAATAACTATGGCTAGCAAACTTAATTTTGAAAAACAACTGGCGCGGCTGGAAGAAATCGTCGCCAAACTGGAAGAAGAACAGACGGATTTAGACGCGTCCGTCAAACTGTTTGAAGAAGGCGTTTTACTTTCCAAAGAACTTTCGCAGAAATTGGAAACGGTTAAATTTAAAGTGGAAGAATTAAAGAAAAAAGGAGCCGAAATGCTGACGGAACCTTTTGACACCGAACTGGCGGAGAATACGGATGGCGAATAAAAAACTGCGCCTTGATATGGCGCTGGTGGAGCAAGGATTTTTCCCCAGCCGCACGCGCGCGCAGGCCAGCATTATGGCGGGCGAAGTGTTGGTCAACGGCGAGGCTGATACCCGTGCCGACCGCACCGTATTGCCGGAAGATACAATTTCACTGAAAGAAAAATCTTGCCCGTATGTATCGCGCGGCGGGCTCAAACTGGCGGGCGCGATGAAAGCATGGAACATTTCCGTAAAAGATAAAACATGCGTGGATATCGGCGTGGCGACGGGCGGATTTTCGGACTGTATGATTCAGGCTGGAGCCAAAGACGTCTACGGCGTGGACGTAGGCAAAGGGCAGCTGGCGGACGAAATGCGCCGCTACAAAAATTTCCATTTTAAACCGGAAACCAACGCCCGCTATATGACGGCGAATTTATTTGAAACCGCGCCGGAATTTGCGGCAGTGGACGTATCGTTCATTTCGCTTACGATGATTATGGAACCGCTTTTTAAGGTAATGGCCCCGCAGGCGGAAATCGTATTTTTGATTAAACCGCAGTTTGAGTTAACGCCCAAGCAGGTGCCGCACGGAATCGTAAAGACGGAAGAGAACAGACGGCTTGCGATTGAGCGCGTGCAAAAATTTTTCGAAGAGAATTTAAAAGAAAAATACGGCGGCGAGTCGGGCGAGATAATGGAAAGCCCCATTAAAGGCACGCACGGAAACACCGAGTATTTGTGGCACGTAAAATTAAAC
>CALYRQ010000114.1 GCA_945483375.1 uncultured Elusimicrobia bacterium | reverse complement strand
CGCCAAAGATGGCGACGGAGATGGCGGCGGAAATGCTGTAGCCTTTAAAAATGGCTTTCATGGCATTACCGGCGGAGCGTTTGGAATCTTTTACCGCATATGTACCGATAATGGAGCAAAGCACGCCGATACCGCGCACCAAAAGCGGATATACAATCCATTCGTGGTGGCCGGTAATTCTCCACAAAGCGATACCCAAAATAAGGCCGGAGACGATCGTCACTTCGTACGATTCAAAAATATCCGCGGCCATACCGGCGCAGTCGCCCACGTTGTCGCCGACGAGGTCGGCCACGACGGCGGGGTTGCGCGGGTCGTCTTCCGGGATTCCCGCTTCCACTTTGCCCACGAGGTCGGCGCCCACGTCGGCGGCTTTGGTGTAGATGCCGCCGCCCACGCGCATAAAGAGCGCTAACAGCGTACCGCCGAAACCGAAACCGAGCAAGGCGTCAGGTGCGGCGATACCGAAAATAATAAAAATAATCGTTCCTCCGAACAGACCCAGGCCGTCGGTCAGCATGCCGGTAACGGTACCCGCGCGGTAGGCAATTCTTAAAGCGTCGCCAAACCCGCGTTTGGACGCGGCCGCTACGCGGACGTTGGCGTCCACGGCGATACGCATCCCGAGCTGTCCCACTAAAAGGGAGAACACCGCCCCCAAAATAAACGCGCCCGCGCGCCCAAAGGCTGCGAGGAGTTTTACTTTTTCGGGCGTCAACCCCGCAAAGCGTTCCATGGAATCCTGGGACACGGGTACAATGTAAACGGATAAGAAAAGACAGACGGTTAAGAGCCCAATAAGCGGCAAAATGGTTTTGAGCTGTCTTTTGAGGTAAGCGTTTGCGCCTTCCCGGATGGCTTCCCACACTTTTAACATGGCGGGGGTGCCAGTATCTTCGCGGATTACCTGTCTGCGCAGGAAAAACGCGTATAAAAGCCCCAGGACCGCAATAAACAACACGCCGAATAACGCATACTGTTCAAACGGCCGCAGGGCGGCTATTCCGTACCACATGGTTTTTCTCCTTGTAATTAAATAATGTCTGCGTTCTTTATATTATAGTCAAAATTGTGCTTGTTGCGTCCTATAAAAAGATAGGTCCTTTGACCCTTGAAGCGCGGCGCATTGTTTCCTATACTGTAACATATGAGAAAATCCGGCGGAGTTTTATTATCTTTTTTCGTTTGTTTATGTGCCGTGTCTGTTTGGGCGGCGGGGTCTTTCCGTACGCCGTTTTCCAATGCGTTGGAGCGGTTGATACGCAATAAAGCATCTGTTGCGGGAAATCCCGGGATGGGCCGTTTGGTTTTCATGCGTTATTATCCGCCGTCCGATAAAATGCCGGAAGAAGACGGGTTTTTTGTTAAGTTGTTTGGAATAGGCAAAACGGACCGGGAAGCACATTGTACGGCCGTCTATTTATTTAATATGTATGTCAGCACCGCCGCGTACGGGGAAGATGTCCCTTCCCGTCTGACGACGGATTATTTGGGCGTGCTGGATTCTCTTGGCAGCTGCCGGACATTGTATAAGGCGGCGGACGCGGAAAAATTTTATGAAGAAAATAAACAGGAAATTAAAAAAGAGATGGTGCCTTTTTTTAATTATATTCATGCGGCTTATAATCCGGAGGAGCCGGCCAATGATCGCAGAGAACTGGCCTTTATGCGTTTATTGGCGCGCACCCCGTGGTACCGTTCCCGTCCTGCCTATTACGCGTCGTTAGCCAGCCGTTTAAAAGGGAGTGTTTCCAAAACGGACGCGCGCTTTGTGGAGGAACAACTGCGCCGTTCGTTGGCGCAAAATCGGAATAAAGTGGTTACGTTCGAGCGGGCTTCCGTGCGCGGGGAAGATTTAGACAGCAAAATCGGTGTTAAGTCCTCTCATGTGGAGCGTACATATCGGTGTGTAAACGACGAGTGCGAGTATTGCGGTTACGAAATGGGTAAACTGATTTGCCGGACGGCAAGGAAAGCTCTGTCCGGGGGCCGGGAATATATGCGGGTATATAAAATAACGGCGGCCCCGTTACAGGCGGGCAATTCGCTGCGGCCCGCCCGCGGAAACCGTTTTAAACTGGCTTCCGGCGCCGCCGCGGCCAAATGGAATTATCATACTGCCACGCTGTTGGTAATCAAGCGTAACGGAACATACGCTCCGGTGGTGGCCGATCCGTTTTTGGCGGGGGGCAAAACCGTTTCTTTAAACGAATGGATCAAAGCTTTTTCTTTGTCAAATACAATGTTTTACGTCGTGCCGTTTGAGCGTTCCCAAGAAGTGGAAGATGCAATAAAAACGGTAGAGTCCAGGCAGGGAAGTTCGGTCCGTGCGGACGGACAGACGTATACCCCCGCGCCGATTTCATGGTAATTTCGGGACTGACGCTCTGCGCGGAATGCCAATCTGTCGGGAAGTTTTTTACACGCATATAAAAAGGTCCTCATAAAAGAGGACCTTTTTGCGTTTAACACATATAGGGAGGCTTATCTCTTTTTGGAACATTCTTTTCCGTCGGAAACCTCTCCGGGGACGGCTTTGGCAAGTTGTTCCAGGTCGTCCTCGTGTTCTACTTCGTCGGCTAAAATGTCGATAATGATGTCTTCGGTCACGGGATCTTTGCCGTCGATAAATTCAAGCAGATTTTCGTATACTTCGATGGCGCAGCGTTCGCTGGCGATGTTTTGCCGCAGAAGTACCGCGGCTTGCGGATCCGACGGTATCAAATATTCGCAGTTGCATTCTTTGTACCAGTCGGCCGGATTTAATATCGGTTTTCCGTCCAGTTGGCTGATACGGCCGGCCAGTTTGCCGGCATGCTCGAGTTCTTCTTTGGCATGTTCCATCATTTCTGCGGCGATGGGCCCGGCCAGCACTCCCTCGGCTATTTTTGCGCCTACCCAATATTGATAGTAGGCGAGCCATTCGTCGCAATAAGCTTTATTGAGCAGATTGAGCAATTTATCCACGTCTAAACCCGCCCTTTCTACAATTTGTCTTCCTTTCATTCCCATACGTTACTACCCCCTGTATTACAAATGTGCCGCGCCTTTGATACCTGGCGGCATATTGCCAGTATAAGCAAGGGGTTTTTCACCGCAAAACGGAAAAACGGATTAGAATAAAAAGCCCCGGTCTAAACCGGGGCGCAGTAAATAAAATAGGGTTAGAAAGCGCCGCCCATTACAAAACCGACTAGATTGTTTCCGTCTTCCAGCCCGCGTGTATAGTTTATTCCCACCGGCAGCGGAAACCGCCACAACCGGTACATCAGCGTGGCTCCAGTGCCGCTTTGCGGGCGGTAACTGTTTCCGGCTCGCATATAGGCCAGTTCATAAAACGGTGCAACCGACAAAAGACCCGTTTGGTTGCGCAGAAGGTAATAAATAAACGTGGCTCCCGCGCCGGCGCCGCGTGTACCGCGGATTTGGCGGTCGTAGCGTCCCAGGCCGCTGAGTAGCTCAGACGAGAGCGGTTCGTCGCTAAACGACGCTTTGAACGCGTCCTGCGCTTTGGCCTGTATGACAAACATATGACGGTTTTTCAGTTCCAACACCCAGGAGGCTTCCAACGCCAGTTTGGAAAGGTCGTAATCGGCTCCCGTCCAGGATCCACCGGCGGTGTAATCCATACCCAGCGCATATCCGTTTCGGGCGCGGGGTAAATCGCGCAGGCTTTTTTCTCTGTCGGTCAGGCCGTATCCCGCCAACGCACCCATATTGGCCCCTTGGCGGATATCGTCGGCCCAGCGCAGGCCTGCAGTGATTTGGTTGTGGTTGCCGGAATCAAACCCGCCGTCCGAATAGGTATAGCGGACGTATTCCGGGCGGATAAATGCGCGCAGAGTACGGGAGAACCGGCGGGAATAAGTGACGGAGAATGCTTCTTTTTTTGTATGCGTTTGGCTAAGAAGTTCGTTCCGGTATTCTTCTTCGTCGTCCGTGGTGGAAAACACGCCGAACGTGTTGCTCCAGTGCCCGCGGTAAAAGCGTTGGTCAAAATTCAGTTTTTCAAAGCTGAGAACCAAAGAGTCGTTACCCAAAGTTCCGCCGAGGCTGGCGGCAAAGCCGTCCTTGCTGCCGCCCGCAAAAGCGAAAGAGCTTTCACCCTGTTTGAACAGGTTTCCGCCTGCCAACGATACAGCCGCCGCACTTTTGGAGCCGCCGGAAATAAAAGCTATCGGGAAAATATAGGAGCCGTCCTGTGCGTCAATATGAATATTTACTTTGTTGTCTTCTGCGGGCGTAGCGGAAAAATTCAGGTTTTTAAACACGAGCAGATTG
>CALYRQ010000113.1 GCA_945483375.1 uncultured Elusimicrobia bacterium | reverse complement strand
CTGGAGGCTGAGGCCCTCCAGACGATACCTCAGGCGACGTGGCTTACTTTATGGCTGGATTATTCCGAGCACCCGGGAAAGACGGAGTGTTCCAGCAAAGTAACGGGTTTATGTAAAAGTTTGGGATATGAATAAATCTATCTCCCGCAAAAAAGCCCCGCTCAAACGAGCGGGGCTTTTGTCATGTTAAAACTTATTTGCCAAGCAGGGAGAGCAGTACGCCCGCCGCCACCGCACTGCCGATTACGCCGGCCACGTTCGGGCCCATGGCGTGCATCAGCAGGTAGTTTTGTTTGTCGTATTCCAAACCCACTTTGTTGGAAACGCGCGCGGCCATTGGCACCGCCGATACGCCGGCCGACCCGATAAGCGGGTTGATTTTCGTTTTGCTGAAGCAGTTCATCAGTTTCGCGAGGAGTACGCCGGAAGCCGTCGCCACCGAGAACGCGATAATGCCCAGCACCAAAATGCCCAGCGTTTCCGTAACCAAAAAGTGGTCAGCCTGCAGTTTGGAACCTACGGACAAGCCCAACAGAATGGTAACGATGTTGCAGAATTCGTTTTGGAGCGTTTTGGACAAGCGTTCCGCCACGCCGGATTCTTTTACCAGGTTGCCGAACGTCAGCGCGCCGATTAAGGGCGCGGCCGAGGGCAGTAAAAGCGCGCAGAGCAAGAGAATCACCAGCGGGAACAGAATTTTCTCGCGTTTGGAAACGGGGCGGGCCTGCGTCATGCGGATTTTGCGTTCCGCGTCCGTGGTTAAGAGTTTCATAATGGGCGGTTGGATAATCGGCACCAAAGCCATATACGAATACGCCGCCACGGCGATGGCTCCGAGCAAATCGGGCGCCAGGCGCGACGTTACGTAAATGGACGTCGGGCCGTCCGCACCGCCGATAATGCCGATAGAGGCCGCTTCTTTAAGGCCAAACGCAAAGGGCTGTACGTCCCCAAAGTGGACGTAAGACAACGCAATCGCGCCAAGCAGCGTGGCAAAAATACCAAACTGCGCCGCGCCGCCCAAAAGGGCCATTTTCGGGTTGGCAATCAGCGGACCGAAATCCGTCATCGCGCCCACGGCCATAAAGATGAACAGCGGGAACAGCCCGGTATTAATACCGAAGTTAAAAATAATGCCCAAGAAACCCGCGGGGCCGGCAATCGCTTCGCCCGGAGGCATGGGGATGTTGGCCAAGAGGCCGCCGAAAGCAATCGGAACGAGCAGGAGCGGTTCAAACTGCTTTTTGATGCCCAACCATAACAGGAAACAGCATACAGCCAGCATAACGCCTTGCTGCCAGGTGATGGAGTACAGACCCGTGGTCTGCCAGATTTGATTTAACGCTTGTAAAATATCCATAGACGTTGCCTCTATTTAATTTCCGCAAGCGCGTGGCCCGTTTGTACCTGGTCGCCTTGTTTGACGAGGAAGTGAATCACGCCGGAAGCCGGGGCGGAAACAGGGGTTTCCATTTTCATGGCTTCCATAACGATGATTTCCTGGCCTTCGCTGACGCGGTCGCCTTCTTTTACGCTCAGACGCAGTACCGCGCCCGGCATGGGGGAGGCTACCGTCGCACCCGCACCATTAGCGGCGGCCGAAGCGGCGGCTTTGGCTTCGCCCGCAGCGGCGCCCACCGTGTAGCGTTTGCCGTTGACGACGGCGGTGGTGTCGTTTTCAAAGGTTACTTCGTACGCTTTGCCTTCCACGGTTACTTTGACGGGGCCGTTTTCAGCTTTGGCGCATTCGGCTTTTTTCACGTCGGCCGCCCAGCGGATGCCGTTTACTTTGGCTTCGCCTTTGAGGAACAAAATCCCTTTGTCGGCGCAGGTGGCCACGATGAATGTATTTTCATCCGTGACCGGCAGACCGGCTTCTTTCAGTTTCGCTTCGGCGACTTTGAGGCCTTTTTTCGGGTCCGCGTCATTGAGTTCAAGCGGCGTTTTGGTGGTGGGTTTTAGTCCCAGCTGTTCGCTGGCGATTTTCACCACTTCCGGGTCGGGTTCCACTGGCGTTTTGCCGAAATATCCGAGGACCATTTTGCCGTAGCCGGGGGTGATTTTTTTCCACGGGCCGGACATTACGTTGCTGTACGCCTGTTGGAAATAGAACTGGGAAACCGGGGTGACGGACGTGCCGAATCCGCCGAGTTTCACGCATTCGCCCATGGCTTTTACCACTTCGGGGAATTTGTCGAAGGTGCCGTTGTCTCGCATCATTTGGGTGTTGGCTGTCAGCGCGCCGCCGGGGAGAGGCGAGAACGGGATAATCGGGTTGACCGCGGTGGCTTCGGGCGGCAGGAAGTATTTGCTCATGCAGTCCTGGAACACGTTTTCGGCTTCTTGGATTTTCTTGGGGTCGATGTCCAAGGTGTATTCGGTGCCGCGCAAGGCTTGCCACATCGTCAAAATATCGGGCTGGCAGGTGCCGCCGGAAGTGGGACGCATGGACAGGTCCAACGAGTCTGCGCCCGCTTTAATGGCTTCCAAACAGCAGGCGATGGAGTTGCCCGCCGTTTCGTGCGTGTGGAAAACGATTTTGGTGCCTTCGGGCAGGATTCTGCGCGCCATGGCAATCGTTTTGCCGACGGTGTGCGGCGTGGAGGTGCCGGACGCGTCTTTGAAGCAGACGGAGTCGAACGGAACGCCGGATTTTAAAATATCGCGCAGGACTTTTTCGTAAAATTCTTCGGTATGGATCTTACCGGTGGGATCCCAGCCCGGGGCCAAAGACATCATGGTCACGCAGACTTCGTGTTTCAGTCCCGCGTCGTGAATGCACTGGCCGGAATAAATCAGGTTGTTTACGTCGTTAAGCGCGTCAAAGTTGCGGATGGTGGTGGTGCCGTGTTTTTTAAACAGTTGGGCGTGGGCTTTGATAACGTCGGAAGACTGGCTTTCCAACCCCACCACGTTTACGCCGCGGGCGAGGGTTTGCAGATTGGCGTCCGGCCCGGCGGTTTTGCGGAAGGTGTCCATCATGTCGAAGGCGTTTTCGTTGCAGTAAAAGAAGAGCGCTTGGAAACGCGCGCCGCCGCCGAATTCCATGTGGGTGATTCCGGCGTGGCGGGCCGCTTCTACGGCCGGCATAAAGTCTTTGGTAAGTACGCGCGCCCCGTAGACGGACTGAAAACCGTCGCGGAACGCAGTCAGCATAAAGTTAATTTTTTTCATAGTTATCCTCTGTTAAATTATTTGCCCTGAAATCTTTTTGCGGCGGCGATAGCTACGGCTAACAGCGCGCCGTCGTCCCCCTGGGTTTCCTGCGGGAAGTATTTTTCCATCGCTTGGACCAATGTCCCCAATACTTTTACGATTCCGACCAATATGACCAGAAACGCAAACACAACCAGCATGCCGATAACGGTAATGTTGGCCGCCTGCATAAGTAAGTTGTCTGCACTCATACAATTAAGTCTCCTATATAGATTTCTTCCGGGCCCGAGGCGGTGCGCAGGATGAGCGTCCCGCTGGGGGACACGTCCTCCGCCGTGCCGAAAATCGTTTTTTCGCCGTTTTTAACGGTTACTTCTTTACCAAGCGCGGCAAAGCGTTTTAAAAAATCGGGGCGTATGGTTTTAAATCCGCTTGCGGACAAGGCGGGATAGTCCCGCCAGAAAAATTCAAGCACTAAGTCCAGCACGCGTTCTTTGGTGGTGTTGATGCCCAGCTCTTTAAGCGAGGTGGCGGGCTGGTCGATTTTATCAAGCCCTTCCTGCGCCACGTTTACGCCCGCACCCACCACTACGGCTTCCAGGCGGCCTTTTTCGGTGACGGCTTCGCTTAGAATGCCGCAGATTTTTTGTGCGTTTACCTGTACGTCGTTGGGCCATTTGATTTTGGGGTCCGCCCCCAATTCTTCTAATGCGTGACAGACGGAAACGGCCATCAGCTGCGTGAGGTTGGCCAAAAAGCGCGTGTCTTTGGGTTTTAAGAGAATAGAAAGATAAAGCCCGCCGTCCTGCGACACCCATTTGCGGCGGAACCGTCCGCGTCCGGCGGTTTGCCTGTCGGCATATACGGCGGTGCCGTGCGGCAGGTCTGCGCGGTTGTTTTTTAAATAGGTGATGGTGGAGTCCAGCTCCTCAAAATGAATAGGCGGTTGCATACCTTTATTGTAACAAAATAAAGGGATAAAAGGGGCCCAATTTAAGACGGATTTCGGGAGATTTTTGCGGAATTGTGGAGCGGTTCTCCGGGCTTGACTGTTGGTAGCTGGCGGCATGTCTAAAACAGTGTGGCTCCATTAGTCAAAAGAGTGCGGACAATCTCCGCGGCCTGGAAGGCCTTG
>CALYRQ010000112.1 GCA_945483375.1 uncultured Elusimicrobia bacterium | reverse complement strand
ATGAAATTTTTATCATTCGTTTTAACCCTTTTATTAGGCGCCGCGCCCGTGTTCGCCCATCCCCGGCGAACTGTAAACCTTCCGGCAAACGCCGTCCGCCGCACTATTCTGCAAGAGCGTATTCAAGTTCCCCAAAAAGACACAGCCCGGGAACAAGCGCTGCAGAAACTGGCCGAACGCCAGAACCCCAAAAACTGGAAAGAAATTTCCTGGCAGGATTTTTTACAGCAAAACAAACATACCAAAGAAGTGGAAACCGTTTCCACCCACTTGGATATAAAATGCACGGAAAATTTCTGCCGGCTGCTCCCGGCCGCTATTCCCATTGACCTGCTGCAACAAACCGGCAACAGTGAAGTAGATTATAAAAAAATACTGGAAGGACACAAGTTAATTTTTGTGGCGGAAGGGATGAACCATGACACCAAACGCGCACCGCAGGAAATGGCAAAAATTCTGCGTGCGGTACGGGAAAAAAATCCCAGCGCCAAAATTTTGTTTGCCGCGGAATTTTTGGAGTGGGAGAACTACAACAACCTGCCCGGACTCACACAAGCACTTGCGCAAATACCGGAAGTGGAAGAACAAATCCAAGACTATCAAGCAGAATTAGAGGATTGGAACTTGCGCTATCAACTTTTGTCCGACGAAGACAAAACCACATTTAAAAAGCAGTATGACCAACAAAAACAAGAACTTACCGCCGCCCTGCAGCAGACAAAAGAGTGGAAAAGCCAAATACTCTCCCTCCAAACAGCAGCCGATTTGAAACGGGAACCGTTACTTAAAAAGGCGGGTGAGAAATCCGACTTATATTTCCCCGAAGAGTATGCTCCGGCATTCAAAGCCGCAGACGCATTGGGCATAGACCAACTGGCGCTCGACGATGATATACCCGGCATGATAGAAGATCAAGTCGCCGCGAAAGTAGGAGAATTTGTGGTATGGACAACGCCGAAAGACAAGGTTCCAACCTGGAGAGACATTACAAAAAGGCGTGTATCCGCAGAGATAAAACGTTTCCATGCTTTACGGCAAGTATTAAGCGTATCCCCCTGGGGGGTACGGGAACGGAACCGGGAATGGGCACGCCGCATTAAAGCGGTATTGCCTTTGTACGATATTGTCCTCGTATACGCCGGGAGTGGCCATTTAGACAAAACCTACCATATGGATTTGCAGCCCATGCTGGAACAGGAAACATTTATGAACATTACGCTCTACCCCATGGAAGAATTGCCGCAAGAGGTGGCGCAAGCCTACGCCCAACGCCATCACGCCACGGAAAGGAACGGAATTACGCAAGACCAACAATGGTGGAATACAAAGAAAAACGGCTTGAGCAATATCCATGCAGAAGATCTGATAGATGAAAGTCATTCCACCCAGGCCCAATGGAATGATTCCGCAAAACCCTTTTGGATTTGGATGAACGGCAACGATCAAGAACTGGAAACGGGGTGGGACCCCGAAAAGGCAGAACTGTTTGACGCGGAAAAGGAACGGCAAATGCAGGAATTTCCATACAAATATGCCGCAAGCACTTTAGAGGTTTACCTTCCCGCCGAATAATTTACAAACGAAAAAGCCCTCCCGCCAGGAGGGCTTTGTTATTCCTTTTTTATTTGTTATGCAGTTGGTACCACTGGAGCATTAAAATGGTTTTAGCATCCGTAATTTCGCCTTTCTCCACCATTTTATAGGCTTTTTCCAGCGGAAATTTTTGCACGTTTAAAAATTCGTCTTCGTCCGGGCAGTCTTTGCCGCGTTTAAGGCCTGTTGCCACATACAGATGCTGTTCTTCATCGGAAAACGCGTTGCACGGGTGGAAAACAAGCGCTTCTTTAAGCGATTTGGCCGTCAGCCCCGTTTCCTGCTTGAGTTCCGCCCGCGCGCAAGCCAAAAACGACTGTCCTTTTTCGCGTTTCCCGGCCGGGATTTCCCACGTAACCTGGCGGATAGGATAGCGGTACTGTTGCACCAAGTAGACCTGGCCGTCCTCCACGGGCAAAATGCCGCTGGCGCCGTGGTGCTCAAAATAAATGCGCGTAGACGTATTTCCGTTGAGTAATTTTACCCCGTCCAGGCGTACGTTCAGCACGCCCTTATAGAGAAGTTTGGAAGAAATTTTTGTTTCTTTTAATTTACTATAATGTTTCATATAAATATTTTACACCATTTGGACCGTTCCCCGGCACCCGCCGGGCCCGCCCCGACACATTTTAAACAAGGATTTTAACCATGGCCGAATTTGTACAGCTGCACAACCACACCGAATACTCGCTTTTGGACGGCATGCTCCGCGTGTCCGAAAACCACAAGCCTTCCAAATTTTTGCAGGGCTTGGCGGCACAGGGCATCCCCGCCATGGCAATTACCGACCACGGCAATATGTACGGCGCACTGGATTTTTACGAAACGGCCAAAACGGCGGGCATTAAGCCCATCGTCGGGTGCGAGTTTTATATTACCGAAGGCAAATATACCGAAAAAGACAAATCCCGCACCGGGCACCTGACGCTCCTAGCCCGCAACCATGAAGGCTACCTCAATTTAATGAAATTAAACTCGCTGGCGTGGGTGGACGGATTTTATTATCATCCGCGTATTGATAAAGAAATTTTAGCCAAACACAGTGGCGGGCTGTTGTGCCTTTCCGGCTGTTTAAAAGGTTTCTTATCCCAATACGTGCGCATGGACGGCGGGTTTGAAAAAGCCTGCGCGCTCGCCAAAGAGTACGAAAATATTTTCGGCAAGGGCAACTATTATATCGAACTCATGGACCACGGCATTCGCGAGGAAGTGGAATCGCTACCGCTTTTAAAAGACGTAGCCAAAATGACGGGAATCCCCGTCGTGGCCACGAATGACTGCCACTACGAGAAAAAAGAAGACTGGGAAGCGCACGACATTCACGTCTGTATTGCCACGGGCAAGACGCTTAACGACCCGCACCGCATGCAAATGTCGCACGAGCTGTATTTTAAATCGCCCGAAGAAATGTGCGAACTTTTCTCCCACACGCCCGAAGCGTGTTCCAACACGCTCGCCATTGCCGAAAAATGCAACTTGGAATTTCCCAAACACGGGTTTATCCTCCCCAATTTCGACATTCCCAAAGAATTTCCCAACTCCGCCGAATACTTTAAAGATTTGTGCCGCAAAGGCCTTATCAAAAAAATGAACGGCAACGTGCCGGACAACTACTGGAAACAACTGGAATTTGAATTTAACGTTATTATTACGATGGGTTTTGACTGCTACTTCCTCATCGTGCAGGACTTTATCAACTGGGCGCGCGCGAACGGGATTCCGATAGGCCCGGGCCGCGGTTCCGGCGCAGGTTCGCTGGTGGCCTACAGCATGGACATTACGCGCGTGGACCCCATTCAAAACAAACTGCTGTTTGAACGCTTTTTGAACCCGGACCGCGTCAGCATGCCCGACTTGGATATTGATATGTCCGACGCCGGGCGCGAACGCGTCATCGACTACGTGCGCGGCAAATACGGGCACGACAAAGTTTCCCAAATTATTACGTTCGGAACGATGAAAGCCAAACTGGCGCTTAAAGACGTGGCGCGCGCCATGGAAATCCCCGTGGCCGAAGCCAACCGTATTGCAAAAATGATTCCCAACGACCCCAAAATGACGCTGGAAAAAGCACTGGAAATCAACGAACTGCGCAACGAAGTAACCAATAATCCGCAAAGCAAACGTTTGTTTGAAATGGCGCGCAAAATAGAAGGCTTAAAACGCCACACGGGTATCCACGCGGCGGGCGTACTGATTACAAAAGAAGCCGTTTCCGAATACGTACCGCTGGCGCGCGGCGCGCGGGACGCGATTACCACCCAGTTTGAAGGGGAGCCGTGTTCCAACCTCGGCCTCTTAAAAATGGACTTTTTGGGGTTGCGTACGCTGACGGTTATCGATAACGCCGAAAAAATGATCCGCGCACGGCACAACCCCGATTTTGACATCAACAAAATTCCGCTGGACGATAAAAAAACGTATGACATGCTTTCCGCCTGCAAAACGCTGGGTATCTTCCAGTTAGAAAGCGGCGGCATGCGCGACCTGATTAAAAAATTACAGCCTTCGCAATTTAGTGACTTGTCCGCCTTGGTGGCGCTCTACCGCCCCGGACCCATGGAATCGGGCATGATGGATATGTTCGTGCGCCGCAAAAGCGGACAGGAAAAAATCGAATACGAAACGCCTCTTTTGGAAGAACCGCTCAAAGACACGTACGGCTGTATGCTGTACCAGGAACAGATTATGGAAATTTCCAAACGTCTGGGC
>CALYRQ010000111.1 GCA_945483375.1 uncultured Elusimicrobia bacterium | reverse complement strand
CCCCGGCAACATAACCAGGGAGGTCTTTTTAAGCAAAACGATAATTAATGCGTCAATGCTTTCAGAATTGAGTATTCAAATCCTTCCGTTTCGTTATTATAAAAATACCCGACGTTAGAAACGCAGAGAAAGCGACGCTTCCGCCCCTAACCCGTAGTAAGCGTAGTTGGCGGCTAGGCTCAAATCTAAATAAGACGGCAGTTTAAAGTTAAATCCCGCCGTTGCGCGGGCAGTGGCCGCGTGTTCGCGCGCACCGACGAGCGACGGATCCAACTCCGCCCGGTTGATGTTGAGCGTGGTATAATCCACCCCGCCGCCGACGTACGGGACGAAATATTTAAATTTCATGGAAAGCACCAAACTCGCATTGTAATGCAATGCGGAAAAATCGCGCGCGCTGGCGCTGTGGGCCGCCACTACAAGCATCGGTTGGAACGACCCCAACATTTCATTTGGGCGCGTAATCCCCCACCGAAGTCCGCCGCCAGCGATAGTTAATCCCTGGTAGCTGCTGGCGCGGATAAACCCGTCAATGCGAAACGGCATTCCGATATCCGCTTGGAGCCACGGATAAAAAACTTCGCCCACTTCGTCCCGGTCGCCCAGCGCGGTATGCTGTCTTTCCGCACGGGTATCGCCGCTCGCTTCGCTCATCTTAAAAACCATACTGCCGCGCGGCCCGATTTGGAATCCCCCCCAGCCCAAAATACGGCCCGTGGTATACGTGCCGGAGCCGATAAGACCGCCCAAGTCTTTGGTAAACGCGCGGACGTTGTGCTGCGTCACGTTCGCTCCAAAGTCGTCCCAGATGTTCCGGGCCGACGCGCCGGACGCGCACAACACGCAAACAGCCAGCGCAAAAAACAAATGTTGAATTTTCATCATAACCTCTCTAAACAAATTTAAAATGAATCAAAAACGAGTTCGTCGCCTTCTTTTACGCGGCCTTTTAAAGTTCCGCCCGCCAGTTCCAGCGTACGGCGGGAACCGCGCACAAAACGGCCGAAACGCCACGGCTTCATATTTTCTTTTACATATAAAACCGTTCCGTTTTTATCCACAAAAACGGCGTCAATGTCAAAACGCATAAAACACGTATGGATTTGCGGGCAAGGATCCAACAATAACCCTTTGCCGGCGGCAAGCCTGCGGCGGAACATCAAGCCTTTTAAACGCGTAAAATACGTATTGGCCAGTTCAATATCGTCCGCCAGCGTTTCGCCGGTGCGTTTTAAAATACATTTCATAGGGAATTTTCATCCGCGTCCCGCGCGGCCAACTCCGTCAGCGTTTTCTCTGCGCGGCTGCGCAGTTTTTTATCCAAAAACCGAAAATATTCCGGCGGTTTTACGGCGTAACCGTTTTTATTTTGAAACACCAAAAATGTAACGAGCCAGTGCCCGTCGAACGATACGTCCGCAATCCACATACCGCCGCGCGTTTTGGCGGCGCGGAATTCTTCCACTTTGATCTCGCCGGAGCCCGCGTCCTGCACGCAGGGCCCGGAACAAGATTTCACAAAATCAAGCGTTTTCCGCGTTAACATGCGGATATTGGCGTACTGACCGCGCGAAAGCGGCAACGTTACTTTATCCGCCGAAACGGAAACGTTTGCAACTTGAAACAAAGAACCGTAAGAAACATCAAAGGCGCGCAGCGTCCACGGCCAGCACAACACCGCCAGCGCAAAAACCGCACGCCCCAAAAAACGCATTACGCGGCCACGCGTTCTACGTAGCTGCCGTTGCGGGTGTCGACAAGCACCACGTCGCCTTCGTTGATGAAAAGCGGCACTTTAATGACGGCGCCGGTTTCCAGCGTGGCTTCTTTGGTGGTGTTGGCGACGGTGTCGCCTTTCACGCCGGGCACGGTGGACGCAATTTTCAAGGGTACTTTAATGGGCAGTTCCACGTTAAAGAGTTGGTTGTTGATATAGATGCCGGTGGCGTCCATATTATCTTTTAAATATTTCACCAAATCGCCCAGTTTTTTGGTTTCCACTTCCACCTGGTCATAGGTTTCGGCGTTCATAAAAGTGGCCATATCGCCCGTAGTGTACAGGTACGTAAAGGGGCGTTTTTCCACTTCCACTTCTTTAAATTTATCTTCGGGGCGGTAGGCGGTTTCAATCATGGAACCGGTGTTGATGTTGCGCAGTTTCACGCGCACCACGGCGCGGGCTTGGCTTTTGCGGTGGTGCTGAAATTCGATGATTTCCACCAACTGTCCGTTTTCGTCTTCAAAAATAAGTCCTTCGCGAAATTGAGTCGTGCTCAGCATAAGTTATACCTCTTTGTCGGGCCTGGGCCCGGAATCTATTTGTGCGTCAATTTTTTGGAACCCGTTTTCGTGATAAGAAAACTGTCTTCCAGACGGATACCCCATTTATTTTCAAAATAAATGCCGGGCTCCACCGTTACTACGTAATTTTCTTCCAACACGTCCGGCGCGCCGGAGCGCAGAATAGGCCGGTCATGCTCCACAAGGCCGATGGCGTGGCCCGTGGTATGGAAAAATTCTTTGCCGTAACCCGCATCTTCAATGACTTTACGGGAAGCGGCGTCCACTTCGCCCGCGGTCACCCCGGGACGCAGAACTTTTACGCCCGCCGTACGGGCTCTGTCCACAATACTCCAAATTTTTTTGTACTCGGCGGGCTCGTTTTTGCCGTGCCACCAGCTGCGCGTCATGTCGGACGTATAGCCTTCGTAAAAACAGCCGAAGTCCATCAGCACCGCTTCGCCCGCTTTTAATTTGCGGTTTTTGGAAGGCGTATGGTGCGCGTCGGCCGTGTTCTCGCCAAAGCAAACGATGTTAAACGGAATAGACTCCGCGCCGCGCTTATGCATGGCCACTGCCATTAATACGCGCACGTCTTCTTCCGTCATACCCGTTTTGATTAACGGCTTAACTTCTTCAAACGATTCCGCGGCGATTTTGCACGCTTTTTTAAGACGCGCGACTTCGTCTTCGTACTTTTGCATACGCATTTCGCCGATTAAGCCGAGTGCGCGGACGAAGCCTTCCGCTTCCAGCTTTTTGCCCGTTTCAAAATCCACACAGGCCGGGTCAAACGCGACGCGTTTTAAATCCAATTTCTTATTTTTGGCAAGCGCGCCGTCCAGCATACCGCCGTAGGGCACGTCTTCGGTTTTTAAAAATGCGGCGGCGGGCGTCATTTTGCTGACGATGAGTTTTTTAGTAATGCAGTACGCTTTTTTGGGCGTAATTAAAAATACGGCTTCGCCGGCGGAAAGTTCAATGCCGGACAAATATCGCTGTTCCAACGGGGAGACGGTTAAATAACCGTCCAAATCCGCCTGTTTTAACACGCGGCGAAAATCGTTCATGCGTACGGAAGCTAAATCTTTGATTGCCATAATTATTTTTTCGTTAAAATTTTGGCCCCGGTCTTGCCTACGGCCATGGTGTCTTCCAGGCGCACGCCGTATTTTCCGGGCAGATAAATGCCTGGCTCCACCGTCACCACATTGCCTTCGGCCAGCACGGTGTCGGCGGTTTGGCTGTTATAAGGCTGTTCGTGGATTTCAATTCCCACGCCGTGCCCGGTGCGGTGCGTAAAATACTCGCCGTATCCGGCGTCGGCAATTACGCCGCGCGCGGCGGCGTCCACCGCTTTATTGGCCGTACCGATTTGGACGGCTTTCACACCCGTTTTGCGGGCTTTTTCCACAATCTTCCAGATTTTTTTGTATTCGGCGGGTTCGTTGTTGCCATGCCACCAGCTGCGGGTAATGTCGGAGCAGTAGCCTTTGTAAATACAGCCGAAATCCATCAGTACGGCGTCGTTCGCTTTTAGTTTGCGGGACCCCGTTTCGTGGTGCGGGTTGGCGGAGTTTTCGCCAAAGCCGACAATCGTCAGGAAAGACGGGCCGGACGCGCCTTTGGCACGCATAAATTTTTCCAGTTCCGCGGCCAGTTCGCTTTCGGTCATACCCGTTTTTACGCGAGGTTTTACGTATTCGTACGCTTGGTAAGCGATGCGGTTGGCTTCACGCATGAGCTTTAATTCGGCGGCGTCTTTGGTTTCGCGCAGTTTGGAGATAAATCCCCCCACTTCCGCAAATCCAGCGGCGGCCATCATTTTACCGTTTTGGTAGGATTCTTTGGCGGCGTCGAACCCGACGCGTTTGAGCCCCATCTTTTGGGCGTATTCCACGGCGTCTGCCAGACGGTTTTCACTGCCTTTTACGTCTATTTCGGGAGCAAACTTTCCAAACGGTTCCACGTACAAATCACGCGTGAAACACGCCACGCCCTTACCGTACACCAAAAGGACCGCCTCATCTGGACAAACAAAG
>CALYRQ010000110.1 GCA_945483375.1 uncultured Elusimicrobia bacterium | reverse complement strand
GCGCGTTTTTGCAGTTCTGTTGGACAGAAAGCGTTACTTGTAAGGCCCGTTTTTTCTTCGTCAGGTTCGTAACAGCCGCCTGAATGACGCCTTTATCGCCTTCGCGGTAGAAGCGCGGCGTTTGCAGGCGGACCATAAAGTCTTTTTTCGTAACGGTTTGGGCCGTAAACGCGCCAAAGTCAACCGTTTTGGTCAGCACGAAGCCGAATATGTTCCACGTTGTCAGGCTTTGCGGCATGGTAAATTTGACCGCCGCCTGGCCGCCCGTTACGGGCAGCTGGGAGTTAAAGTAGGCGATTTCCGAAAAATCCGTGCGAGGAGCTTTTTCGGCTGCTTGCGTATCGGATTCGGAGGTTACAACTCCGTATTCCATTCCGCCGTCGTCTACGCCGCGGGCCATATCGGCGGAGAAAGCGACATTAAACGTGGCTTCTTCCGCCATTTCTTCTTTTGCGGCCATTTTGTTTGCCATCATCGGGGCGGTGCTGCGCGCCATGGCCATGCCTTTATACATGACGCCGTATACATGCTGGCGCATTTGAAGGTTTAGCATGGGGAGGGGAAGTAGTTCCCGCCGCTCTTGTTCTTCTTTGGGAATTTGGTCGTACGAAGTGTTGCGCGCAAACGTGTTGCTGCGGGAAGAGTCCGCCGTACCCTGGCGTTGTGGGTACAGCTCTTCCAGCGTTAAAGACGGGTTATTTTTAACGTAATAATCGAGAGATTTGTCGTATACCGTTATATTGGCCTGGCCGTTGACGGGGGCGCCCGCGGCGTTTTTGGCCGACAGCTTCCAGCTGACGGGTTGACCCGGGCGTACCGTTTGCTGCGGTGTAAACGTGACGGCGAGTTCTTTATTGTCAAACGGAACGTTTACCGAGGTTTCCCCTTGGAAAATTTGGTAATCGCCCGCACCGAACCACGCCAGCGACACGCCGCCGCGCAGTTCCCCGGTCACCGGGAGCGCATAAACGCTTACGCCGCCGGGAAGCAGGTCTTTTTTATACAGGAAATTCCCTCCGCGTTGGTACACTTCCACGCGTTTGGAGCCCGGAAGTTTTCCCGCGCCCATCAGTACGCGCATCGTTTCGCCGGGGAAGTATTGCGGGTGTTGGACGAGCGTTACTTCCGGCAGAACGAGGCCGGAATTTTCTTTCGCCACAATAAACACCATTTTCTGCGGCGCGGCTTTGGCGGAAGAAAGCGTTAAGCGGTACACGCCTTCCGGCAGGGCGGGCAGGTTAAGGTTCTGCTCGCCGGGCGTTTTAAAATTGAGTTCCTGTTTAAATGCGGCGGCTTCCTTTTCGGCGTTTTGGTAGAGGTCGTCCAGGGAAGTGCCCTTATCGGCGCGGTAGATGGATACGGGTTGTTCATAGTCGTACGCATATTCTTCTTCCGGCTGGGCGGAGTCTTTGGCCGGGATTTCGTTTTTAAGGCGTACGGCTTCCAGCGTGACTTTGCCGGAAACGCCGTTTCCGTCCGCGTCCGTCAAGTTGATTTTGGCCAGCGCCCCGGGCGTATTTGCGTCATAAAAACCCTGCGTAAATTCCACTTTGAACAGGTGGGGTTTTGCGCTGATTTTATAAGAGCGGGACGCCTCCACCGCGCGGCCGCTTTCGTCAAACGCTTCGGCTTTTACCACGTACTGGGCAAATTCTTCGTTTTTATCCTGTGCGGAGGGGGTAAATTCTACTTTAAAATTACCTTTGGCGTCCGTGACGGTTTCGCCCTGGGCGACGGTTTGTTTGCCGTAGCCGGCCGGACGCAGCCACCAGTAGAAAGGCGGCAGGTAATCCCGGCGTTCCACCGTGTATTTCACCCGCGCATTTTGCAGGGGAGAGCCAAAGTAATACTTGGCCGTACCCGTTACGGAAGCGGTTTTTCCGTATTCCAAGGCTTTTTCCGGTTCGGAAAGCGTCAGCTCGTAATCGGGGCGTTTATATTCCTCGGTGCTGAACCGATGATAAGCAGTATAGTTCCTGCCGTTGGCGGTCAGTTCGGCCGTAATTTGATACCGGCCCAGCAGGTCGCTTTCGGAAATCGTCATTTCGGCTTGCGCGGTGCCCAATTCATTTAAAACGGGCGTTGCCGTAAAGACGGTTTTGTAGTTGGGGTCTTTTACGGTAAACGTCACTTTCCGTCCGCCGAGCGTTTTAAGTCCGCGCGGCAGTACTTGGAACGCGTTTACCGACAGGCGCACTTTTTGGCCGGGGCGGTAAACGGGCCGGTCCGTCTGGGCAAAGAGTTTGACGGGTTCGTTATTGTAAAAGTGGAAATACAGCCTACGCGCGGAATAGGCGGCGGAATCGTCTTTTTTCGCGAGCGTGTTTAAAATATACGGGGAGTTACTGCGTTCGGACGCAGTAACGGTGACGGGGCGCTGGAATGCGGCGTACCCTTGTTTGTCCGTTTGCGCCTTTTGGCGCGTACCCTGCCAGCTGGTGAACATATCAAGCTGGGCCGCGGGTTCCGGTTCACCCGTTTTTAAATTGACGGTATACACGCGGAACACATTGGGGCGGAATTGTTTGTCTTTCGCACCCAGAACGGCTGTATAGTCGGCCGGGTCCCCTTCAATGGCGGCGGTGGCGAAAAACGCCAAATCGGTGGCGTTTAAAACCATCATCTGCACAGGCGCCTGTTTGGGGTCGAACGCTTCGTTATAAGAAACGCCCGCCACATAAAAGCCCGGTTCCAACGCGGGGAGCGTAAGTTTGGCGTGCTGGGGTTTGTAAACTTCTTGATAGGTTACGTCGTAGGATTGTTTCGCCAGCGGCGTGCGGTCTAAAAACACGGGGATATTTTCGCGGTCGATTCGGCTTAAATAATCCCACGAGTTCAGCGTGTAGTGGTAACTGTTTTTAAGAGAAATGTCCGTCAGTTCTTTTAAAGAGGTTTTGTAGATGCGCACGTATAATTTGTGCAGGTTTCTTCCCG
This sequence comes from uncultured Elusimicrobia bacterium, assembly GCA_945483375.1. GTDB lineage: Bacteria > Elusimicrobiota > Elusimicrobia > Elusimicrobiales > Elusimicrobiaceae > Avelusimicrobium. Next base: position 1,455 of record CALYRQ010000110.1, on the reverse strand, counting down.
TTACCGTCAGCTGCGGCGTTTGGCGGTTGAGCGGCGCGTTTAAAGATTGAAGGGAAAAAGAAACTTGGGTGATGGTGCGTTTTAAATCGGCGCATTCCTGCGTAAACGAGGACTCAGGCAGTTTGGTGAGGGCCGTTTCGCATGTTTGCAGTGCGGCGGAGGCTTGGTTATTGTCAAACTGCAGGCGGGCTGTTTTGGCGGCGGCGTATCCGCGGGCATAAGCCGTGTTTTCCGCCGGAGCCATGTAGCCTTTTAATTTGCTCCACCAACTTTGGGAAGCTGTTTCGTTCCCGCTTAACAAGTTGAGTTGGGTAATGGCGGTTTGCAACGCTTTCTTGCGGTCTTTAATTTCAAAACCTGCGTTATTAAAGGGAAGTAAAATGTAATCCGTTTTCCAGAATATTTTGGCGTTTTGGCGGTTTTTACCGTCAAGCAGGTAAGCCGTTTCCAAAATATCGGCGATTTGGGCCGCCTGGGCGGCTTCTTTTTCGTTTTGGCCCAACCGGGCGGATCCGTCCAGATACGCGTATTCTTCTCTGGCCAGGGGGGAAACTTCCGGAGTTTTGCTTTTTAAATAGGAAAGCCAGGAATTGACTGCAAAGTCAAACAGCGTAGGGATACGCTGGGTGTCAGTGTCTTTTAAGTTTAAAATTAAGGTTTCTTTTTCAATCGGTGCGTTAATCAGCGCGGCGCGCAACGCCCAAAGAGTTTGATAATCCTTATCAGTTTGGTTGGTCCATTGTGCTTCGGTCCATTTTTCGGGGTCTTTTTGGGCTTCTTCCGTCATAATTTCGCCGTCGTTTAAAATCGGACGGTAACGGTTGGATACTTGCCGTGCCATTTGGATGCGGTATAATAAAAAGCGCGCTTTCCAGATGTCGTTTTCCGGCAGGGGATACGCGTACATGGTTTTGTAGGCGTTTAAGTATTCGCCCAGGCCGTATTGGCAGGCCGCTTTGCGGAGTTGGGCTTGCAATAACTCTTCCCCGGTGGCGGTTTTTAGGACGTTATCATACTCTTTTAACGCCGCGGCGAAATCGCCTTTGGCGTAATCGGCTTCGGCTTTGGGCAGGCTTTGCGCGGTGAGTGCAAGCGGCATCAGCATAAGCCCCAGTATCAGACGGATATTTTTTTTCATACAATTCCCCTTGTTATGTAATACGACGGGAAGAAAAACCTCCGTTCCCAAAAGAGCGTGATCTTTCTTCCCGTAGTTACAAAATACGTTTTTTTAGTCTACATTTCTTCTGGCGCGCTTACGCCGATAAATTCCAGGCCTTTTTTAATGCGTTCCGCCACCCGCTGGCAGATGAACAAACGCGCTTTGGTTTGTGTGGGATTTTGTTCGTCCAGCACGCGGCAGTTGTCGTAGAACGCATGGAACAGCCCCGCCAATTCGATACGATACGTCGTCAAGTGGTGGGGGCTCAAATCGGCCACGCAGTTGCGCAGCAC
>CALYRQ010000109.1 GCA_945483375.1 uncultured Elusimicrobia bacterium | reverse complement strand
AAATCAAGGTTTAACGGTTTGCGTTACATACATCATTCCGTAGTATTTTTATACGGAATCGGTTGTTATCAAAACGGTGGATAGGGAGCGTGTTCCATGTATCAAAATAAAGGTTTTACGTTAATAGAGTTGTTGGTTGTCGTATTGATTATCGGTATTTTGTCTGCCGTTGCCTTGCCGCAGTATCAAAAAGCGGTGGAAAAAGCGCGCGCGGCAGAAGCCGTAACACTTGGGCGGGCACTGCAGAACGCACAAAGCGTATATCGCCTGGCGAATGGAGATATTACTCAAAATTTAGAAGATTTAGATATATCTTTGCCTGAAAAAACTTATTTTTCTTTTTCAATTAAAGATGAAAGCGGCAATGTTCATGCCGAGCATCCTAAATTGTCATTATCTTTTGAATTTTCTCCTCAAGGTTCAGAATGGTGGAACGGTTTGCAATGGTGCGCCGCCGGAAAAAACGATACCATGGCAAACGCTATATGCCGGACGTATAACCCAACCGTTCACCATTCCACTACTGGCACTCATTTTTACCTGCTGAATTAAACTGTGTTTTATAATCTATATTCTAAAATCCGCTCTTGGATGTTAAAAGAGCGGATTTTGTTTAGGCCCAATTTTCGGACGGCGGTTTCCAATAAGGCAGTTTTTTCCTCTAATCCAGGCGCATAAAACCGCCCGGCGTTTAACAGCGCGTCTTCGGGCGCAAGGCCGATAAGCTCGCTACCCGTAACGGCAAGGCCGCGGCGGGCGGCTTCTTGTTTGCATGCCTCAAATACTTGTGCAAGGCCGGTGGTTTTGTAATCGGTTAAATTAAAAGACACCTGCGCACATTGGTAATCCGCCATATACCAGCCGATAGCTTTTATCGTAGGCAACCCGCCGTTTTTCGCGCGCAGAACGGAAGCAATTTGTTTGACGGCGGTTACGTCTCGCGTGTTTAAGGATATGTTAAAAGCAATTAAAAAATTCCGTGCGCCGATAACCGTTGCACCCGTTTTTTGTACGTTTTCGGAAAATTCGTGCGGGCCGAAATCGGGCGGAAGTTCTTTCAGTTTTTGCGGTAAACTTTCGTATTCTCCTTTGCGGATAAACGCCAGGTTTTTGCGTTCGGGCGTTTGCGCGTTTGCTTCGTACAGATAAACGGGAAGGTGCAATTTTTCCGCCGCGTCTTGCGCCAGCTGCCGGGCCTGTTGCGCGGCTTCGGCAAGCGTCATGTTTTTAACGGGAACAAACGGGCAGACGTCCACAGCGCCCAGCCGCGGGTGTGCGCCGGAATGAAAACGCATATCAATCAGCTCCGCCGCCGATTGAATGAGGACAAACGCACTCTTGCGCACGTCATCCGGTTCTCCCGCCAGCGTGAAAACGGTGCGGTTGGCATCCGCGTTGGAATCAACGTGCAGTATGCGTGCGGGAGAGGCGTTTTTTACCCGCTCGGCGATGTTTTCTATAACGTCTGTCCGGCGTCCTTCGGAAATGTTGGGGACTGCTTCCATTATTTTCATAAAACCATTATAAATTTTTTAATTTGCCTCCGCCGGAAAAATTAATAATAATTTGTGTTATTTTTTTAGATTTATGCTACAATAACTATAGATACTTATTAAGTTTAAGTATCTGATAATTAATAAAAGGAAGTATTTGTAAAATGCCTAAAGGAAAAGTTAAGTGGTTTAATGACCAGAAAGGTTACGGTTTCGTGACCCCCGAAGACGGTTCTAAAGATCTCTTTGTTCACTATCAGGAAATCCAGGGCGACGGTTTCAAAACCTTGGCCGAAGGCCAGGAAGTTGAATTCGAAGTCGTGGAATCCGAAAAAGGCCCGAAAGCCGTTAAAGTCGTCAAACTTTAATTTTTGGAAGACTTTAAAAAAGCCCGGGTTAATCCCCGGGCTTTTTTTCTGCCCTTTGGGGCGGTTTTTATCAGTAAGGAGCAGTGCAGAAAATGAGTAAAAAATATGCCCAAGCTTCTTTGGGTGAACTGTGGCATTTGTCGTATCCGCTGATTGTACTTATGGCGGCGCAGGTGGTAATGCAGTTTGCGGACCGTATGTTTTTGGCGTGGCATTCGCACGAGGCTCTGGCGGCGTGTGTGCCTTCCGGCATATTGGCCATGACGTTCGGCGCGGTGTTTATTGGTCTTGCCAATTATACCAGCGTTTTTATTTCGCAATTTTACGCCAAAAAGAAGTACGCTTCCGTTACGGTATCTTTATGGCAGGGAGTGTTGCTGGCGCTTATTTCGTCGCTCTTGCTGGTGGCGCTTACGCCGATTGGCTACGCCATTATTAACGCGTTCGGGCATGAAGCGCAGGTGCGCGTGCTGGAACTTAAATATTTCGGACTTTTAAATTTATTCGGCGGCGTAGCGGTTATTAATAATGCGCTTGCGGGGTTTTTCAGCGGACGCGGTTATACAAAAGTTCCCATGTGGACGACTATCGTTGGCAACATTATTAATATCGGGCTTGACTATATTATGATTTTCGGCAAACTCGGTTTTCCGGAAATGGGAATCGCCGGCGCCGCGTGGGGAACCATTATCAGCCAAGGAATTATGTTGGCCATTTTCGGGACGCTTATTTCTTCAAGCCGCAACCGCAAAGAATATAAGATTGGTAAACTCGTGGGATTTTGTAAGCCGGTATTTTCGCGCTTGGTACGGTTTGGTCTGCCGAACGGATTTGGGTTCCTGCTGGATTGTTTATCCTTTACGCTGTTTACCTTTATGGTGGGTAACATTGATACGATTTCCCTGCAGGCCAGTAATGTGGTGATGTCCATGCAGCCGGTGGTGTTTACGGTTATTTTGGGGTTGGGAATCGGTATTCAAATTTCGGTGAGTAAATATCAAGGTTTAAAGCGACCGGATTTAAGCGTGCTCGTCGTGAAAAATGCGTGTAAAATCGGGTATGTGTACGCGGTGGGAATTGGAATTTTATTCTTTTTTGGCGCGCCTTTGTTTGTAAACCTGTTTATTCCTCCGTCTTCAGCCGATGCGGCGGCGATTGCGGCTAAAACGTATCCGCTGATTAAGCTGGTGAGTTTCTTTGTTATTTTTGACGCTACTTATTTGATTTTCGGCGAGTCCATTCGCGGCGCGGGCGACACCAAGTTTTATATGTACGTGATGCTCTTTTGCGCGTGGGGACTGCTGATTCCCGGTACGTGGTACATTGTATACAAATTACAATTATCCGTGTTTTGGGTATGGAGCTGGCTGACATTCTACGCCGGGCTTACGGCCGTATTTATGCTGTGGCGGTTCTTCCAAGGAAAGTGGAAAACAATTGTAGTTACGGCGGACTGATTAAAAAATCCCGGAGTTTTTGGCTCCGGGATTTTTTACGTTAGGGTTGGGCGAGCAGTTGTTTTAAAATGTCCTCATGAATACGGAAAATCGCTTCGCTTTTGGTGGCCAGATTATTGGCTATTAACACAAAAGCAATTTGGTTTCCTTTCTCGTCCGTTACGTAGCCGGCGGCGGCTTTTACGCCGTCAATCGTGCCGCCCTTTACGCGCACGCGGCTGACGGCTTTGCGCGGTTTTAAGAAGCGTCTTAACAAGAGTAAATCGCCGCGGTCGTCCGGCGTGGCGAGTGAATTGTAATAATACGTAAAATTGGGGCTTGTTGTCATAAACGCAAGCGTACGTAAGAGTGTGCGCGGCGTTACCAAATTATCGCGCGAGAGGCCACTGCCGTCATAAAGCACCGTGTCTTCCGGCCCGGCTAGCCGATTTTTCCGCAAAAAATTATTCAGTTCCTTGAGCCCGTTTTGAAGGCTTCCCTTTTTTCCGGCGTGTACAGCCAGTTGGCGCAGTATCATGTCCGCGTACAGATTAAAACTGCGTTTGTTGATGATGACAACAATGTCTTTGAGTTTGGGCGATTGGTACGCATGCAGCAAGGGCATCGTCGTATAATCCGGCGCGGTGCGCGTAGTTTGCGGCACGCCCAGCACAAAAATATCCTGTTTTTCCAGTTCCGTTTTTAACACATGCGCGGCGAAAAAAGCCGGGTCCGGCAACGCGGCGGAAATGGTAAACCCGGTAAAATTCGTGGGAATGGTGCCGTAGATTTCCAGCTCGTTTTGGAGTGGCGCGCCGTAAACATAGGCGTTGTCCTTTTTGTTTTTTCCGTCGGCGGTGACGAAACTCTTTAGCGTAAGGCCGGGAACTTCAGGCTCGGTGAAGGCAGTTTCCGCCGGCTTGCCGTCACGCGGTTGGGGGGAAAAATGAATTTTAAAAGAGTTGTCATTAAAAGAGAGCGGGCTTGCCGGGGCGGCGTAGTAATTGCCCATGTTTTCCCAGTTTACTTTGGGGCCCACGGAGGGGCCGTCAAACAAAGATACGTCCGCAATAATATCCCCTTCCACGCGCGTAATTCCTGCGTCTTTCACGGCTTTGGACCATTT
>CALYRQ010000108.1 GCA_945483375.1 uncultured Elusimicrobia bacterium | reverse complement strand
CATGTAAAATAACTGAAAATGGAGCCAAAAATGTTTATACAAGGAATCAGCTGTATTTTCCCCGTACCCGATATACAGAAAACCGAAAAATTTTATGTAACGGCTTTGGGGTTTACAGCCGTAGAATACCTGTAAAGCAAAGAACCGCACGTTTGCCTGTATAAAGACGATATAGAAATTATTTTGCTTGAGGCCCATACAGCCCGCGTGATTCCAAACCGGGAACAATACGGTTACGGTTACGACGCGTATTTGTATACGGAAAGCGGCCCGGAACTGGAAACGGAGCTGACTGCCAAAGGCGTAAAGATTGTGAAACCACTCAACATAACGGACTATCAAAACCGGGAAATCGTTATTGAGGATTGCGACGGCCGCTGGCTGGCGCTCGGACTAAAAATCAAGAAATAATTACTTCCTGTCAAAAATTTTCTCTTTCCATCATACAAAAGCATAAAAAAACCGCCCTCTCGGGCGGTAATTATTAAAAATCTTGCGGGGACTGGATTTGAACCAGTGATCTCAAGGTTATGGGCCTTGCGAGATACCAGGCTTCTCTACCCCGCACTTTATTATAGCAGTTTAACCAACCAAATGCAACGGAATTTTATATTTTTTATGCTTTTTTTATTTCGTAAAAAAGCAAATGATTCTCTCACTTTTTACATCGGCAAAAAGTAAGCAAAAAACGCGCAGGCCGTACCCATAAAATCCAGTTCCGTACGGCGCATTTTACAACTCGCCTGCGGCTCAAACAAATAAAATGCTTTCTCCGTACGGAACGGATTTTATAAACGGGTTAAGGCCTGCATAAACAGCAACGGCAACGCCGGACGCTTTTTATAAACAGGACGAAGGGCGGGGTTATAGAATAAAGGCTTGTCAGACGATAACAGCAAGCGGGAGAGCCCGAAACAAAAATTTTTCGGGATGACTCTATAAGAACAGAATAACACTGTAGAAGATTGCCTGATTTGTCAAATTCGCTTTAGATTGTGCGGGCTAGTCGGCCGTATAGGCGTGCCTGGAATGGCACGTCAAGGCCGAGGCACGCACAAGATAACAGAATTTGGCAAATTGTTGGCCCTTAAAAGTAAAGCGGAGCAGAAAAATGCTTTCTGCTCCGCTTACGAAAATCGTCAGTTACCACCAGCCGTTCTTATTCTTTATAAATGGGATAGTAGTATATGCCCATGTATACCGGGTTGTCCGTAAACCCTTTCACGTCCGACCGCACGGCCCATAAACCCGTCGGGTGGACGGTGTAAATTTGCATGGCATCGTCGTGAATTAAATTATGCACCTGCTTATAAAGCGCGTTGCGCTTTTTGGCGTCCGTTTCCGCCACAGCGCGTTCAATCAGCTTATCGGCCACCGGGTTGGAATACCCCTGCGAAAGCGCATACCGCCCCTGGCTGTGCGCAAACGGGAAATAAAAGTTATGCGCATCGGCATAATCGGCCACCCAGCCGCGCGCCCACATGGGCATTTGGCGGCGGGCCGTTTTTTCCAAGAACGCGGGCCATGTAACGCCGCGCAAATCAATCTGGAATTTGGGGTTTAAACTTTCCACATTGCGTTTTAAAATTTCGCTCGCGATTTGGCGCATTTCACCGCTCGTATTATACGTAATCGTGAATTTAAAACCTTTCTCCCACACTTGTCCGCCCCAGGCTTTTTTAAAGTGTTCTTCGGCTTTCTTCAAATCAAACGAATAGCGTTTGAAATCTTTGTCGTATTTCACAAGCCCGGCGGGAGCGGGGCCGAAAGACGCTTCGCCGCGGCCCTCCATGGATTCACGCAAAAACGCGTCGTAATCAAAGGCGTATACGAACGCTTTGCGCAGGTCCCGGTCGGCAAAAAAGTCGGCGGGGATACCTTCTCCGTCCAGCTTGCCGGAGCCCACGTCCGGGTTGGCCTGCATGTTGATGTCGAGCGTAAAAAAAATCACCGGGTCGGTTCGCAGGCGGGGCAGGTTGTCATACAGCGTGATATCCGGGTTGCCTTTTAACTGGGAAACAAACTTGGGCGACAGTTCCGCGATGTCCGCATCGCCCGATTCCAGCATTAAGCGCAGCGTACTGGCTTCGTCCACCGTTTTCATGTGAATCGTTTTAATTTTCGGAGCGCCCGCAAAATAGTTTTCGTTGGCCAGGAGCGTAACGGCTTTGCCGGCAATGTCCCAGCGGCCCAGTTTAAACGGGCCCGTACCGTTGGTTTCATTAAACAGCGGGGAATCGTCTTTGGAGAAGTTGTTAAATTTTTTCCAGGTTTCTTCCGTTCCGTCCCACGCGCCTTTTTGGACGGCCCAGTCTTTGCTCATCACATATCCCCAGCGCGCCAAAATGGACAAAAACGGCGCAAACGGACGTTTAAGCGTGATGACGATGTTATCACCGTCAACGCGCACAGCATCGGATGCGTCTTTAAAATCCACCACGATTTCGCCTTTTTCGTTACGCGTGGAAGAAACACCCAAAATAGGTTCCAACAAAAGGCTAGAAGGGCCGCCTGCCACATCGGACAGCAAGAAGCGCAGAAGTGAATAGCGCACGTCTTCGGGCGTGAGTTCCGTACCGTCGTGAAATTTAACTCCTTTGCGAATCGGGAACGTGTAGGTGCGGCCGTCTTGGGATATAAGGCCGTTTTCTTTGGTGGGAACCTGCATGGAAAGCGAAGGCACCAAGTCCGTCAGCGAACTGCCTTTGAATTTTAAAAGCGTATCGTAAATGTTGATAAGCATACCGTGCGTTACGCCATCGTACGAGAATACGGGGTCCATGGATTCCATTTCGCTTTTATGGGCCACGATGAGAGTGTCTTTCTGCATTTCTTGCGAACACGCGCAAAACCCACATACCGCTAATAACAATAAAAATAATTTTTTCATTTTCTCCTCACAATATAGGCGGCCCCTTGTTTGTTTAGGAGCCATGCCCGTGCAAATTGACGCGCGTCATAAGCGCGCAGTACGCTTTCTTCCGTCGACGCGGCGGGATCCGCCGCTAAAATTTTATCTTTATCCCAACCGCGAACAAGCACCAAGTGGCCGGGAGTGGATTCCATCGGCGCGCCGTCCAACTCGCCTTTTTTATAAGCGATACTGGCTACAACCAGCGAATCCGGCGTTACAAAATCTTTCAGCTCTTCAAGCGACGAAAACCGCCGCACATACGATTGCATACCCAAACTGCCCGCCGCGGCGGTGTTAAACGCCCAGTTCCCGTAAATGCCGACCGTTTGGTCAAACACGCTTTGCAAAACGGTGCCCAGCGAAACGTCCACGCCCAGCGAATTTAACGCCATACAAAGGGAAGTAGGGCTGCAAATACGCCGTCGGTCAGCATGATTTTGAAGCATTTGGGAAATTGGTTTCACTTCCTTGCAAAATGCGCCGCCCGGTAAAAGCGAAGCCGTCTGGGCGTCATACGCAAACGGAACGCATACGCCGCACGCCCACAGGCCCGACAGGGAGATATCCGCCGCGTATTTTAAACGGAAACGGTACGCTTCGGCCGGAGCCGACAGACGGAGTTCATCCGTTTCCACGCGCCCGAAGGCATCTTCCTGCGGCGGGAAACTGCGCTTGAACTGCATAGACAAAAGCCCCAGTTTATAAAACCCGCTCCACTCACCGTTTTGGCATACTTGCGCTTCCAGCAAAAGGCAACCGCCTTCCGACGCGCGGAAATTGACGGATAAAACCAACGATGAAAAAGAAAAATCCGGCCGGAACACGGCAGATGTTTCGGTTTTTATGCCGTCGTCAACGGAGGACCGTTCTATATCGGACGGAGCGTGAACTAAATTAAATACGTTTTGACGGAAACCGGGATGTTGGGTCATAAAAAAATCGGGGCACCCGGACTTGAACCGGGAGCCTCCCGCTCCCAAAGCGGGCGCTCTACCACTTGAGCCATGCCCCGAACTGCTTATATTGTAGCAATTTTACGGATTTTGCCAAAGAAAAGAAATTTTTTCAGAACAAAAAAATAACCACCCTAAAAAAGGCGGTTTTAAATCTGGTTCCGGGACTAGGACTCGAACCTAGAATTAATGCTCCAGAGGCATCCGTGTTACCATTACACCATCCCGGATTAACATAAATATTTTAGCACATTTTTTAAAAAAGTAAAACTTTTTCTTTTATCCTCCACACCATGCGCCAATTTTGTTATAATAGAAACATCTTTCGCGCCTATAGCTCAATCGGTTAGAGCAACCGACTCATAATCGGTGGGTTCCAGGTTCAAGTCCTGGTGGGCGCAGTAAAATTTGCCTCTGCCTTTGTGGCAGGGGCGTTTTTTTGTCCACAGCGTATCAACGGCTTTATGTTTTTACGGGCGGACTATTCGTCCCCGCGTAAAATGGAAAGCACTAACATAGCTTGGCGATAGTCGGTCCTTTCCTGTTCGGAAAATTTTTCGTTTTCCGCCAGGGCCTGGGCAACCGTCTGCCCATTGGGGCCTAGTTCATCGGG